>JBFJVR010000201.1:0-5497 GCA_041624095.1 Oleiphilaceae bacterium | reverse complement strand
GCGTATTGATAGGCGCGACCAAATGTCCAGATCACAGTCGGATTGCTTCGGATCTGATAAAGCAGGCTAATATCGCGATCGGTTTCAGCGACGAAGTCAGTAATATTTATGACCCTGCGCTTAACCCGTATAGCGAAAAAAGATTAAGCCTGATGGGGGACCTGCGTGAAGCAATCGAACAAAACCAGCTAAGCCTGCACTTTCAGCCTCAGCTTAATATGAAAACCGGAGAAATAATCGGTGCGGAAGCTTTGGTGCGTTGGAATCACCCCGTTTACGGTTTTATTCCGCCGATGGAGTTCATCCCCGATGCCGAGCAAACGGGGGTTATCAAGCCGCTGACCCACTGGGTATTTGATCACGCACTGTTCGCCTGTCGCCAGCTGATAAACGAGGGCGAAGATATGGACATCTCGATCAATATATCAGCAGCAAATCTGCATGAAACCGATATCGTTAAAAACATTCAAGTGTTGTTGAATAAGCATGGTGTGCCCGCTGAACGATTGAAAATAGAAATCACTGAAACAGCGATGATGATTAACCCGGAGCATGCTCTAGAGGTGCTTACCCAGTTGCATAAAATAGGGGTAAAGATAGCCGTAGACGATTTTGGAACGGGGCATTCGTCACTGAGTTACATCAAGCAGTTACCTGCGGATGAAATTAAGATAGACCGGTCTTTTGTTGCTGAGATGAATCAGAACTCGGACGACGAAGTTATTGTCAGTACGACCATTAACATGTGCCATAACCTGGGTTACAGCGTTGTCGCAGAGGGGATTGAAGACGAACTCACGCAAAACATGCTGCGGCAATTAAACTGCGACGTGGCTCAAGGCTATTACCATAGCAGGCCGTTGCCATTCGAAGAGTTTAAAGACTGGGTGCGCCTGCGCGATGGTGATTCAGCGGCATGAAGCCGTATCGGAGCGTCGCACTCTCGTCACATTCTTCCGGTAAAAGGCTAGTCGCCGATAAACCCACCTGACTGGCGTTCCCACAGTTGCGCGTAGAGTCCTTGTTGCGCAATGAGTTCTGCATGTGAGCCTTGTTCTACGACGGCTCCCTTATCTAGCACGATTAGCCTGTCCATCGCCGCGATAGTAGACAAGCGGTGGGCGATGGCAATCACTGTTTTTCCTTCCATGAGCTTATACAGGCTTGCCTGAATCGCGGCTTCTACTTCGGAATCGAGTGCGGAAGTGGCCTCATCGAGTATCAGGATAGGTGCGTCTTTCAGTAACACCCTGGCAATGGCGATTCGCTGGCGTTGTCCGCCCGACAGTTTTACGCCGCGCTCGCCAACGTGGGCGTCGAAGCCCGTCCGACCTTTGGGGTCGCTTAGCTCGGCGATGAACTCGTGGGCTTCCGCTTGCGAAGCTGCACGCGCCATTTCCTCTTCATTTGCTCCCGGCTTACCGTAAAGAATATTGTCGCGTACTGAGCGATGTAATAGCGAGGTGTCCTGGGTCACCATGCCGATTTGTGCCCGAAGACTATCTTGGGATACCTGTGCTATATCTTGTTTATCAATAAGGATTTGCCCTGACTCCAATTCATGAAAGCGCATCAACAGGTTAACTAAAGTGGACTTTCCCGCACCTGATCGGCCAACAATGCCTACTTTCTCGCCCGATTTGAGGTGGAGGTTCAGGTCCTCAAAAACGCCTTCGCGCTTACCGTAATGGAAGGTGACATGTTTGAACTCTATTTCGCCCTTCGTGACCTTTATGGGGGGCGCGTTTTTGGCATCCTGTACTTCGCGTGCCTGCGACAGGGTGTTCATACCATCTTGAACCGCGCCGATATTTTCAAACAGGCTGGATACCTCCCACATGATCCACTGCGACATGCCATTGAGTCGCAAAGCTAGGCCGATCGCCACTGCGATCGCGCCTGGGCTAACTGCATCAATACTCCATAGCCAGATAGACAGGGCCGAAATGCTGAAAATAAGCAACGAATTCAGCGCCCAAACGCTTACATTTAGCTTGGTGACCAAACGCATTTGCGGGTGAACCGTTTGCAAGAAACCATCCGTTTGTTCCTTGGCGTAAGTCGCTTCACGTTTCGAGTGGGAAAACAGCTTCACCGTCATGATATTGGTGTAGGTATCGACGATGCTTCCCGTCATATTTGAACGTGCATCGGCTTGTTTAGCGGATATCTGGCGCAGGCGCGGAATAAAGTAAGCGAGTGTGGCCACATAGCCCAGCAACCATAAAACCAGCGGCGCACTCAAGCGAATGTCCGAACTCGATACCACCAACAGCATGCCGGAAAAATACACCGTTACGAACAGCAGTACATCAAGCAGTTTCATCACTGCTTCGCGTACTGAAAGTGCGGTTTGCATGACTTTGGTGGCGATGCGCCCTGCAAATTCGTTCTGATAAAAAGAGATACTTTGCCCTAACAGGTAGCGGTGGGCCTGCCAGCGAATGCGCATGGGGTAGTTGCCCAGCAATGCTTGGTGAATAATTGCAGAATGAAGCAGCACGGTTAAGGGCAGGCCAAATAATATTACTGCGCCAAGAACGAGAAGTGTGGTGCCTTCCTCTTGCCATAGCGACTCGGGGCTTTTCGTCGCTAGCCAGTCAACCAGCTGCCCGAGAAAACCAAATAAGGTGACCTCCATGATGGCAATGCCTGCCGTCAGTAGCGACATGATCAGCAACTGGGGTTCAACCCCTTTGGTGTAGTGCAGACAGAATGCGCCTAGATTCTTAGGCGGCTGTATCGGGTTCTCGGCAGGGAAAGGGCTGATCAAGCGTTCAAAAAAACTAAACATAGCGTACTTACTGAGTGCGTATTGATGATACGAAATTAGAAAAAGTTGTTTAACTAACGGTGGTGTCAGCTTCACTCTGCTAGTCTATACTGAGACCTATCGGATGTGTCCGCGATCTAGGACTAAGATACAGCGCGCCGTTTGTTAAGGTGTGGCTAAAAACATGCTGCGTATTTTAGCACGAAACATCTGGCGATGTGCGTATGCGTTCAGTGAGAACAAACTGTTTCATGAGGGACTTCAATGAGTGAACCCGGTTTCGAAAAGTCGAGCCCAGCGCCTCTGGATATGCAAAAGTTGAATGAGAACTTTATGCAGAATACAGATATCATCAAGACGATTCTTTCGGCATTTAAGGACACCTTTGATGATTTTGAAACGCAGTTTCGTGACGCAGAGGCAAAAGGTGATGTCGAACTTATGACCCGGCTTGCACATTCATTGAAAGGCAGTGCAGGTAACATCCGTGCAGCGAAGATAGCCGACAAGGCCGGAAACCTAGAGCATCAAATCGGCGGTGGTGCCCGACTCAACGAACTGGATAGTTCGTTTGATGACTTGTTGGAATCCCTCGATGAACTAAATCGGTATATTGACGACTTTACTTCGTAGTAGCTTCTCGTACCTGAAACAGAAACTCAATGTGAGCCAAACCATGGCTAAACGCTTACTGGATTACAAGCAGTCGTTGGAAGACTGGTTGCTGGTAGAACCCCACAAGAACCAAAATATTTTTGAGCATAATCTGCGCCGCCTGGCGCGGATTATTTTTGCGGTGATACGAGACCTAATCAAAGGGCAGCTTACGTTGCATGCCATGAGTCTGGTCTATACCACGATGCTGTCTATTGTTCCCTTGCTCGCTTTAAGCTTTTCGGTTCTGAAAGCCTTCAACGTACAAGATAAATTTACCCCTATGTTGTACCGCTTCTTCGAGCCAATGGGTGAGAAAGGACTTGAGCTGCACAACACCATGCTGAATTTTGTCAGTAATATCAAGGTCGGCGTGCTCGGGGCGGTGGGCTTTGTCTTGTTGTTCTATACGGTTATCTCTTTGGTCCAAAAAATTGAAAAGGCCTTTAATACCATCTGGTATGCGCCACAGTTAAGGTCATTCAGCCAGCGTTTCAGTAATTACTTGAGCGTGATTCTGGTGGGGCCAGCCTTGGTGGTTTCAGCCTTAAGTGTCACTGCGTCGACCATGAGCAGTTCACTGGTGCAGTCGCTGATTGCGATCGAACCGTTTGGCACACTTATATTAACGTTGACCAAACTTATGCCATTTTTGATGGTGATTGCCGCCTTTACCTTCTTCTATGTGCTTATGCCCAATGCACGAGTCTATTTTAAAAGTGCGTTGCTGGGCGGCGTTATAGCGGGTGTGACATGGCAAACCACCAGCGTGCTATTTACCTCATTTGTGGTGAATTCAGCAAAATACGACGCGATTTATTCAGGTTTTGCGGTGGGTATACTCCTGCTTATATGGTTATACGTGAACTGGCTGATTTTGCTGTTGGGCTCAAGTATCGCTTTCTACCACCAGCACGGTAATCACATCACTCGGCAGGTCGAAGTGAGTGCGTCGCCAGAACTGACCGAGAAGGTCGGGCTTCAGGTGATGACGCAGGTTGCCTTGCGTTATGAGTATGGGGATAAAACCATGACGCTGGAAGAAGCTGAACAGTTGAATTTTATTCCGGCAATACTCACTCGGGCCATCATCGACAAATTGATCAAACATGGCCTGCTGCTGGTGACAGGGGACAAGTCAGATGGGCTAGCCCCCGGGCGCTCAACAGACGTGATTAAAGTTTCGGATATCTACAAGGCTTTAAGGAAGGACGACTGCCATTTAATCGCTTATGTCGATACATCGCCTGAAGTAGCGGAGCTGATTAGTGACTTGCACCGCGGCATGGATGAGCGACTGGCTGAGATCTCGTTACGAGATTTAATTAAGCAGCAACAAAAAGACGCCTAATTTCAGGGTCAGTCTGGTCATTTCTGGACTATTCTTGAGGATATACCTGTGCCGAGAGGGCTTGCTCGGTCACCGTAATATTCCAAGAGGATAGTTTATCTATGAAATTTCGTTTAATTGCACTGGGCGCAGCCATCGCCTCCATTTCATCTCATGCACTAGCTGGCTCACCTAGTTTTGTTGATGCGCGCGCATTCGCGATGGGTGGCGTTGGGGTCGCGGCTGCCAGGCCTGCTGCCGCCAGTTTCTATAACCCGGCCTTACTCGCAGTTAAACAAAAAGCCAAGTCAGATGGTTTTGGGCTGTTGCTGCCCTCGATCTATGTCGCCGGAACCGATCAGGACGAACTGGTCGACTCGATAGACGACTTTGATGATGATTTTCTTACGCCTCTAGAGCAAGCAATAGACGCAGTCCAAGAAGATTTAGCTGTCCCTCGTGACCCATCCGCTTCGAAGGCTGTCGCCATCGCTCGATTGGATGATGTTAATGATGAGCTAGTAAGGATAGACGAACAGAAAGTTTTGGTTGATTTGGGCTTGGGTATTTCCATTCAATTTCCAAGCGAAGAGCTGGGAGTGGGGGCCTTCATATCTAGCGCTGTGAATGCGAGCCTTAGCTTGAACTATGAAGACGAAGCATTTTTGGCGCAGCTTAGAAACGAGATTGATACTGCCAATAACGCAAGCGATATTAGTTATGAGGCTGATCAGCCAGCT
>JBFJVR010000200.1:0-5525 GCA_041624095.1 Oleiphilaceae bacterium | reverse complement strand
TCACGACCTTGTATTTTCGCGCCGACGTTGTTCAACGCGAGCACGCCAACCCGCTGTTCAACAACTTTATGACGGGTTCACGTGCACGGCTTTATGAGCGCGTCATTTCGAAGCATGATATTCGCGGTATGCTGCGCAGTCTGAAAGACAATCATGTGCTGTGGTACGCAACGGATCAGGACTACGGCTACAACAGCACTGTGTTTGTTCCCTTTTTTGGTTTGCCCTGCGCAACACTGGTTTCGACGATGAAAATAGCCAAGCGTAGCGGCGCTGTGGTGCTGCCGTTTAGTCATTTTCGTCGCCCCGCTCGTGGCGGCTACGATATTTTTATCCACCCTGCGCTAGAGGACTTCCCGAGTGGAGACGACAAACACGATGCAGCGCGTTTGAACCGGGTGATAGAAGAGGAAGTACGCAAGCACCCTGAACAATACCTCTGGATGCATCGCCGCTTCAAAACCCCCGAGCAGCGTGGCGAAATTAATATCTATCAGCAGTATCGCTAAACACAGCCACTCTCCGTTTTGTCTGGTTATCCCCGCACGGGAATTTTGTGCCTGTTAATGTTTTTTAGCCAAGGTATTGGCAACGATCTCGTACACCTGCGGGTTAAAACCCATGCCAATGTGCGTGGCCGCAACCTCGACATGCCGCACATTAGGCGACCAGCTATCGATGCAGGCCTGCCAGGCGACGATGCCATCGGCTTTGGAGTAAATTGCAGTAATAGGGCGTTCGATCGGTGTTTTGAAGCGCTCTCGCATGTCTTCTTCAATGTCTTCCTGATTCCAGCCAAATAAAGGCGACAGCCGTTTTAGCGCGGTAACTTTGGGCCCTCCAATCACAGGGGAGCCTAAAGTGATGACCTGTTCGACTCGGTCTGGAAAGTGCCGTGCGAGTTCTCGCGAAATAATTCCGCCCAAGCTCCAGCCAACTAAAGACACGGGGCGTTCGTATTTGCTGTTGAGTGTGTGTAGCTTTTCGATTAACGGAGAGATAAAGGCATTGATGTTGCCGCGATTAAGCCCTTGCCCCCAGCTATAGCTGCGATGCCCTTGGTAGCGTAAAAACTGTTTGAGTGGGGCGATAGATAGTTCGCCACCATAGAAGCCCGGCACCACCATCACTGTTCTCGTAGCGCCTTTCGTCTGTTTAGCTTTTTTTGACTGAAGCTTTTTCCAATTGAGGAGCAGGCTCGCCAGTTCCAGACCTGAAACGGTTTCACCCAGTTGGGTACGCAAACTGGGTGGAGCAATGTCGGGGTGGTGCAGTGATCGATTCATGGCCAAGACCTCAGAGATAATACGGAAAGCTTTTGGCGTTATCACTTTTCTTATCGTCAATATAGACCAAAAATTAAGCACTTACGAAAATGCGCCTCACAGAATCAGGAATTTTCCTGCTTTATAGGCTTGGGTTGGCGACTTTTTTATAAGGCATGAAGTAGAATTCGGCAACGATAAAAATTCTGCGAGGAACGCAAGGTGACGAAATCCGTTTTTGCTTTGATAGTTATGTTTTGCTTCAGTGGCGCCAGCCAAGCGAGCGACTTTTATGGCGAACTTAGTGCGAATTACATGATGATCGACGCGCTTACTGCAAAGCCTGCCCCTATTGGTGCTGAGTTGCGCCTCGGTATGTATCTGGAGCAAGGGGTCGGTTTAGAGTTGTTTGCCGGTTCGGGTGCGGCGAGTGATGAAGATCTGGATATTGATGTTGACCTTAGTTATACGGCGGGCGGAGCGCTGCGTTTTGAGTCTCCTGAAAAAGATGGCGGTAAAGTGTACTTTCTGCTGGGCTATGCGGTGACTGAACTGGACTTAAATCGCAGTGATACTGGTTTACCGGGTAAAGAAGCATACGATGGTTTCAGCTATGGCGGGGGAGTGGAGTTTCGTATGGCAAAGAGTCGTGATGTGTTTCTGGGTTTACGGGTTCAGCGCTACTTTAGTGGCGACGAGGTCGATATCGATGTAGCAAGTCTTGGCTTACGCTTAGGCTTTTAGTCAAGGAGAGATGAAAAATGAATCAACGTAGAATCGCGCAAACTGGTCTTACTGTGGCCATGCTGTTTTGCTTGTCGGCCTGCGGCGGCGGTGGCGAGCAGGCTTTTGTAGAAGCGGTACAAGTAAACGAGCTGAATGTGACTGAAATTCAGATTGTGGTACCCAATACTGTAACCGAGTTGAACGGCCTAGAAAGCTATAAAGCCAGTGGCGTGGTCGGTGGCGACAGCTCAAATTTGATTGACGTGACGAGTCGCGTGCGTTGGTCAACTTCTAACAGCAGTGTAGCATCGATCAATCAGGCCGGTTTTTTAACTGGCCGCAGTGTAGGTATGGTCGACGTGTTCGCGCGCTGGGCCGACCTTGAAGCCAGCGCCGAACTGGTGGTTTCCGATGCCTTGTTGGATAGCATAGCTATCGTTGGTATGCCGACGTCTATGCCCGTATGCGCTTATGGTAACAAGGCCAGCGGCGAGTATACGCTAACAGCAGACGGCTTTTACGTCGGTGAGACCGTAGCGCGTGATATTAGCGACAAGGTGACATGGGCAAGTGATGATGACAACGTGGCGACGATTGACCTGGATGGCGTACTGGCCGCTTACGGTGATGGCAGTGTTGCAATAAGTGCATCTAAAAATCGTGGTGATGGCGGCGGTTTGGTCTCAACGTCGCTCAACTTGGTAGTCGATGATACGCTGGATTCGATTACCCTCACTCCGGACAGTGCCACCTTAACTGTGGGTAGTAGTCGCCAGTTTGTCGCGACAGGTTTATATGACGATGCATCGACGCGTGATATTACGCTGACTTCAACTTGGACGAGTAGCAATGCCGGCGTTTTGGCGGTCTCTGATTCAGTCGGTGAAAAAGGCCTGGCAACGGGTGCAACGGCGGGCACAGCCAATATTGAGGCCATTTGTAATTTGTCTACGCCTGTGGCTATGGCAAGCGCAGAAGTAACGGTGAACGCAAGGGTTGTAGTTAATGACATTCAAATCAATGATGGTACTGCACGCCTTACTTTTGATATAGGCGATAGCCCTGTTGACCTTGTGGCCAAGCTACTCAAAAGTGATAACAGCATAGGCGATACGGTAACTGAGCTCGACGATACCTCATGGCGTGTGTCTGACACTATCGAAGGTACGGCAGCAAGCGTTAGCAATAGTGGTACAACAAAAGGCCGCGTCAGCTTCTCTGCGATAGGTATTACACAGATTGAAGTGCGCTACGATGACGGCACATTAGGGCCTTTCACCGACACGATTGAGATCGTAGTCGAATAGCAAAGGATGCAATCAGGCACAGGGCAGTATGCCCTGTCGCTCCCCCCCATACACAAATAGAAAGATTGCGAAGCTATATAGAAACTATATCGCATCTTTTTATATCTGCCGGCCTTGTTAGGTGTGAAAGAGCGAGTTTCTGCGGAGACTAGCGTTTTTATACGAAACTAGCGTCTCCATATGACGCTAGTATTAATCTGCGGTACTTCATTAGCAAAGTAAGACACGACCAACGAGCTTCTTGTTCTTGTTGAGGTCGGCGATTGCGCCATCGCCTAGCTTTTCGTAAGGCAAAATGGTGATTGTGGCCTTACCTTAAGTAATGGTTCTGGGTACTAGTACTCGAAGTCTTGCCAGGCTTTTGCCGTGCGGCTTACGTGGGCAGAACCGGCGATTTTAAGTAGGGCTTTGTCACGTTGCCAGTATTTGAATTGTGTCGGGTTGCCTTGCTCAAACTCGTCGTCAGTCAGGTCAAACAGGGTTTTAACTTGCTGCCGTGCTCCCGCAAGCGCAAGATGAGTTGCGGGTGATGACGGCGACATGTTCGCCAGGCTTCTCAAGTTGAGCACTAAGGAAATATGTTGTTCAAGTGCTGGCGCTTGCCATCTGGCGTCCAGACCTTCGCCTAATCGATAGGCCAGTAAAGCACCGAGCACATGAATGTCTTCAACCGTTCTAAAGGGTTTAATATAAGCGAGATAGCCATCACCCGGCAGCACCTGATCCGGATCGACCTTAACCTGCTCAAACCGGACCTTACCGTGACTGACTTCGGGAATAAAGCCCAAGGGCGGTAGTTCGGTAATTTCGACGCCCTGCTGATTAGCTGCCAAACTGACAAGCTTCAGCAAGGGACGACCCGCATTATCATTGCCAGTGGTGCAGGCGACATAAAGTCTTTGGGCGGCACCTGCACCGGATACAAACTTTTTGTTGCCGTTTAGCTCCATTCCCTCCGTTGTTTGATCTAAGGTACTCTGGATTGCTCGAGGATGATTCCCCTCTGCTTCGGTGACGCATAGCGAAGCTAACTCACCACGATGTTGGGCAAACAGGCTTTCGCATGCAGACTGGTAGCCTCCGGCAAAGGCAAAGCCTGCACAGTGGCTAAGCCGGCCTCCTATCACTGCGCGGTCAAAGGGAGATTCAAGCTCAAGGCTTGCGTGTTTAAAGTCTGCAAACCACGTAGCCATTGAATCACTATTACTTCGCTTTGCATCGAGCCTTAATAGTTGACGAATGAGTTGTTCTTCTGCTGACATAAGCAACCTGAGTGAAGACTTGGTAGTGTATTACTGCTGATATCGAGTTGTTAAAAAGGGCGAGTTGCCGCCCCTTTCAACTAAGCCTGATTCGCATCTCGATTTATTTTGGCGCCATACGCAAGGCTGAATCAATACGAACGACTTCGCCATTCAATACCGGATTTTCTACCATTTCTTTTACCAGTCTGGCGTACTCCTCAGGCTTACCCAGCCGCGAAGGGAAAGGCAGGGTTTTGGCAAGGCTGTCTTGTGCTTCTTGAGGCAGAGATGCCATCATCGGTGTCATGAACAGCCCGGGTGCGATTGCGAGTACACGAATGCCATAGCGCGCAAGTTCTCTTGCCGCCGGCAGGGTCATCGCAACGATCCCGCCTTTTGAGGCTGAATACGCCGCCTGACCGATTTGCCCGTCAAAGGCCGCGATGGACGCCGTGGAGATGATCACTCCTCGCTCTCCATCTTCATTAGGTTCGCGATGCTGCATGTCTTCTGCGGCTAAGCGCATGATATTAAAAGAACCCGACAGATTGACCTGAATGACCTTGTTGAAAAAGTCCATCGACATGGGCCCATCGCGCCCAAGAATCTTTGCCGGGGTGCCAATGCCCGCGCAATTTAAGGCAATGCCGCAGTGGCCATGGGCTTCTCGCGCTTGGGCGAAGGCAGCGGATACGCTCTCTGAGCTGGTCACATCGCAGGTAAGTGCCAGGCCCTTAATTTCTGATGCCACCTGTTGGGCTTTGTCTTGCTGCACATCAAAAATGCTCACTTTTGCGCCTGCGGCAGCGAGCATACGTGCCGCTGCTTCACCTAATCCGGACGCGCCGCCGGTTACTATTGCCGGTATACCTGTAATATTCATGGTCTTCCCCTATCGCTTAAGTCCCCCAGAAGCCTGACTATTTTGCCAAGCTAGCTAAGACCTCGGGGGAATGATTATTCTCATAATTGCTAGTCGAGCT
>JBFJVR010000199.1:0-5536 GCA_041624095.1 Oleiphilaceae bacterium | reverse complement strand
TTAACGCCTGCAGTTGCGGCTTGGGTGAACTGGCGGCTTTTTTGCTGCGCAGCGCGAAAAGGTGACAGTTTACCCAAGTCCTTGCAAGCTGCACTTGTTATGCTCTTCCATATTTTTGGTCAAACGATTCATCGCTCATAACTAAGAAAATTATAAACTCAATGAACGCTATAAATGCCGGTATAAAAGTCCAGCAAAATACTAAATAAAGAATACCCCAACCTACTTGACCCAAATAAAATTTGTGAACTCCAAGTCCGCCCAGGAAAAAAGCTAATAGAGCTGCAGCTATTCGACTTTTATTACCTTTAGTTGATTTCTGACGAATGCCACATTTTGGGCAAATTTCCGCTTTTAGCTTAATTATTTCACCGCAATCGATGCAAAATTTTTCATCTAGGCCCTTTTTTCTAACCTCTACTACATCGTTCATAAATTATTCCATTAAATGAGATTTTATTGATTTGCATAACGCCTGGCACAGCGGCGTGCGTCGCCGCGACGGTATATTTTTTTGATGGTTGGCATTCACTTCGCTGGCAACCCTTTCAAATTAAGAAAGTCATAGTAATGTAAATTATGTTTTTTCTAAAGTCGGTCTCTGTGACGTATATCCTGTTTTATTAGGTTCCCCATACCCTATTGTTTTTACTACATATTTAAACAGTTTATCGCTATTTCACATAATATCAGTCTTGATGACGTAATTTATGTATTGACAAGCAAACTACGCACATTATACTGTACATATAAACAGCTATAAGGCGCATAATCATGGATGATATTCGTATACCTCTGAAGCAAAACTCCACTCGCTTCATGGACCAGTTCAAAGCTTTTATTCGCTCTAAACAACTTGCCTATAAAACAGAAATCACTTACTGCACCTGGGTCGTGCGGTTTATCCGGTATCACAATAGACGCCATCCCATGGAGATGCGAGAGCGCGAGATTGACCAGTTTTTAAGTCACTTGGCCTTACAGCGTCGCGCCTCTATCAACACACAAAAAACTGCGTTGAACGCGCTGATATTCTTGTACAAGAAGTTCCTGAAGATTGAGCTAAATGACCTCGACTTTGCGCCTAGTTCACGGCCTGCAACAATTCCTACTGTATTCAGCCACACCGAAGCAAAACTCGTTATCAATAAGTTGTCGGGAATTAGCCGTTTGGCCTGTAACCTAATGTATGGTTCTGGGTTGCGTGTAATGGAAAGCGTACGATTGCGGATTCAAGATGTCGACTTTGCGAATAACTGCCTTGTAGTGCGCGAGTCGAAAGGGATGAAGTGGCGACGCACACTTCTGCCAAAATCCTTGATTGGTGAACTAAAACTACAAATCAGTTTTGTCGAGGCCTTGCATCAGAAAGATCTTGCCGATGGGTTTGGGGCGGTTTATCTGCCCAATGCCTTATCCCGTAAGTACCCTCGGGCCGCTACGCAACTTGCGTGGCTGTATCTTTTCCCAGCGCCCTCTTTGTCTAAGGACCCTCGAGAAGAAAACACGTTTCGCCGCCACCATATAGGCGAACAATCCATCCAACGCGCGGTCAGGTCAGCTATCACTAGCGCAGGCATTCACAAAAAAGCTGGCTGTCACACATTCAGACATAGCTTTGCGACCAACCTCCTACGTTCAGGGACGGATATTAGAGCAATTCAGGAAATGATGGGGCATACGAATATTTCCACGACACAAATTTACACGCATGTGGTGGGTATTCATGAACGTGGTGTAGTCAGCCCGGTTGATGACTAACCGTGGACTTGGCAACCTTGCTTAAAGCTCTTCATACCATTGCCCTTCGCTAGTTTGTGTCATCCACACATGCGAGGCCCAATGATATCGTTGCGTTTGATTACCTTTAGCTGGGGCAGTGCAGTTTATACGATTTCTTCCTGGCGGCAGTTTTGAAATCCCTTCGCTGCGTATCAGTGCCTGCTCGCCTTCGAGCTTGGTTTTTATGTTCAGTCTGCCTCGGCCAGAGAAAAAACAGTTCAATTGACTCACGTCACTGCCTTTAGCGTCCAGACTCAACTCGATACCCTTGTTTAAATCAGTGGGCGAAATAACAGCTGCTTTCGGGGTGACGGAGAGTATCGGCATCGCAAGGCTTTGCAATTTGGTTGCTAGTTCATCCAGTTTTCCATACTTGTTATTCATCGGAAAGCGAGGCAAGTTTGCCAGGCTAATACGACTATCCAATGCGCCGGAATGCTGGCCAAAACCAGTAAAATTCATGCTTAAAATGAGGCTTTCTATCTCGGGCAAGGTTTCTCCATACGGGTAGGCAATATAACGCCCTTGCTGCCCTATTTCGGCTTCAATACGTTGTTGAGCATGTTTTATTTCGCTTTCTACCCGTGCGAGCCAAGTGCGACTGTTTTCACCCGATAATATTCTGACAAGGTGAGTATGACTGCGCGTATGGTTGGCAATCGTCGCGCCATTCGAGCTCATCTCCTTTAAGTGTCTCCAGCTCATAAAGTGCGCAGTACCTTTATCAACAGGTTCGGTGGCAACAAAAACAGTAAACGGCCAGTCACGTTTTTTTAGCAGGGGGTAGGCTTGTTTGTAGATTGAGTCGTAAGCATCGTCGAAGGTAATGACGACAACCTTATCAGGAATATGCGCGTTGTTGCGCAGTGCAGACACTAAACGCGGCAAAGACCAAACGCTGAGCTTCATTGATTCAATTAACTGCAAGTGCTGTTCAAACAAACGGGGGGCAATACTGGTACTTTCGGGCGTCTCGTCACTAACATGATGATACTGCAATACAACAGCTGAAAACGCAGGCAAACTGAGGAGTGCGCACAGCGTATAAGTTATCACGACAAGCATCCACCTGCGTGAACCCGGTAGGCAATTTAATCGCAATCGCAGCTTTGCTTGCATAGACATCTACCCCATAACAGCAAAGGCTGATACCAACCCGGCTTCATCCGATAAACTCACATATACGCCTTCGGCACCCAGCTCTGCCAACCGTTCCTTGGCTTTTCCATGCAAAGTGACGTAAGGCTGCCCACTCTCCAAATGGCCTAACTCAATATCTTTCCAACTCACTCCCATGGCAATACCTGTCCCAAGCGCTTTAGATACCGCCTCTTTGATGGCAAAGCGCTTGGCTAAAAAATCTGCTTGCTGTTTGCTAGCTACGAATCCGGCCAATTCATTATCGGATAAAATACGCTTGGCGAAGGCGTCGCCACGTAGCTCGAGTGTGCGACGTATACGCTCGACTTCGATCAAGTCTGTTCCAACACCTTTCATGCGGACTATTCCCTACCCTTGCTAGTGTATCGTCTAGTTTACGCTTAGTTATGTTGCTGTGCGGCCAGGTCCAATAGCTTGCGCATATCTCGCACTGCGTCTTTAAGTCCGACGAACAGTGCTCTGGCAATAATACTGTGCCCTATATTCAACTCGTTAATCCCATTAATCGCGGCGATCTCAAGCGTATTATGGTAGTGAAGACCATGCCCGGCATTTACGATCAGGTCGTGCCGCAGGCCGTGCTCAACACCGTGAACAATACGCTTGAGCTCCTCCTGCCGCTTTGCCGCATCCACGGCTTCAGCATAGTGGCCGGTATGCAGCTCAATCGCTTGCGCACCACAGCGCCGAGCGGCATCAATCTGATACGGATCCGGGTCGATAAAAAGCGATACTTCGATGCCTGCGTCGATCAATCGACTACATGCCCCCTGAATTCGTGCTTCTTGCCCAACGACATCCAAGCCGCCTTCTGTCGTCAGCTCTTCGCGTTTTTCGGGAACCAGGCAACAATGCTCCGGGCTTATCTCCAACGCGAAATCCAGCATTGCGTCGGTCACCGCCATTTCTAGATTCATGCGGGTCTGCAAGGTTTCTTTCATGACTCTGACATCGCGGTCCTGAATGTGACGCCGGTCTTCTCTGGGATGAATCGTAATACCGTCGGCGCCGGCTTCTTCTGCTAGCAAGGCGGCTTGAACCGGGTCAGGATAGCGCGTACCACGCGCTTCTCTCAAGGTGGCAATATGGTCGACGTTGACGCCTAACAACACTCGTCTAGTCATGGTTTTTCCCCTTTCGAAAATTGTTGAAACATCTTTCTGCTATTTAACTGCCGACCATTCAAAGCGTTATTTATCAACTGCCGGAGTATACGCTTGGCCTGTTTAGCTGCCTCAGCATTTACGACTCCGGTTTCAAGCTCTTCGTCAGCCCAACCTTGCGCTAGTTTCTGCAAGTGCCGCCCCTGAACAAGGTCTGTGGTATGGCTGTCGTCGTTTACCCGTTCAAAGCCGGGCGCTCGGTAACGATACCAGTCATTGGGCTGCACAGGATGCGACGCTAAGTCAATTTCAAAGTCGGGCGTCAAGCCGATATCCTGTAACAGAGCCAGCTCAAAGCGTCGCAGCACCGGCTCTGGCTGATCGACTTCGCTTAATGCCTGTAAGGTATCAACATAAGCTGCAAACAGGCCGGGAGTGGCGTCTTGCTCGGGCGTTAGTTTTAGCACCAGTTCATTAACATAGTATGCGCAATACATCGCACTGGACTGCAAGCGCAAGGCTGAAGAGGGCGCTTCTGCCGCGGTTAAGGTACGCAGTCCGTAGCCTCCCGTCCAGCTCAGCATTAGCGGTTGAAATACTTGCAGGTTGGCAACCGCAATTGTTTTACTTGTTTGAGCACCTCGCGCCATCAGCGCCAATCGGCCATGATACAGCGTAAACACATCTAGAATGATGCTGGTTTCGCGGTAAGGCCGACGATGCAGCACATAAGCAGGCTGATTAATAACGTGAGCTGCTTTCATGCTAACCGTGCCTTTTTATTCGTCGCGATAACCCAAGCTGCGCAGGGCCCGTTCATCGTCCGACCATCCGCTTTTCACTTTTACCCAAAGGTTCAGCATAACCTTACTGTCAAAGAGTTTCTCCATATCGCGCCGTGCATCACGCCCGATAATTTTGATTTGCTCACCTTTGTTGCCGATTACAATTTTCTTCTGACCTGAGCGCTCTACCAAAATTAAGGCAGAGACATGGAGAATCTGCTTTTTGGTTTTAAACTCTTCTATTTCTACCGTAACCGAGTAAGGCAGTTCGTCACCTAATTGACGCATGATTTTCTCACGTACCAGCTCTGCTGCCAGAAAACGCTGGCTCCGGTCCGTAATCTGGTCTTCAGGGAAGAAGTGCATGCTTTCGGGCAGATAACGATCAATCACACCTTCTAGCTCATCAATGTTATGACCCTGCTTGGCAGAAATCGGAATAATTTCGCTAAACGAATACTTTTGTGAAAGGATCTGTAAATGCGGAAGCAAGGCTTTTTTGTCGTTCGCTTTATCCACTTTATTGACTGCAAGAATCACCGGCGCACGCGACGCTTTGACCTTCTCAAGTACTAAGTCATCTTCGTCGGTCCAACGTGTGCGGTCGACAATAAAAATCACCAGATCAACATCAATTAGTGAGCTGGCCGCCGCTTTGTTCATATAGCGATTAATCGCTTTATGCTCTTTTAAATGCAGCCCGGG
>JBFJVR010000198.1:0-5567 GCA_041624095.1 Oleiphilaceae bacterium | reverse complement strand
GTTAAGGTCGCCACCCAAGGAGGCGCCTCCTTTGAATTCAAAGGTATCATTACCAGCACCGGTAGTAAGATCACCCGTCAGCACCGCATCTTGTTCAAAAACGACCTTAGTGTCGCCAGTTCCAGTGCTCAGCGAGGCCACGTTCGTGACCACCAGCTTTTTATTTAACAGCCCCGTTAAACCGGGGTTGAAGGTAATGGTAACTTTATTATAAATACCCGATGACGTGCCTTTTTCAATGACTACGTCGAAGTCAGCGGATATCGCTGCGAGATTAATAACTGCCGAGGGCGTGCCTCCATCGGGCAAGGTGTTGCTTATATTAAGCGTACGATTCAGCAAGCCATCAGGAGAGTACGTGCTAAGAAAATTACTATCGAAGGTATAGGTGTTGGTACCTGTCCCAGCAATCAAAGATTCAATATGGGAAAAAGCTTCGACCCTGTTTGCTCCCGAACTGACGGTGAAGTAGTCGAAGGCGGTCGAGGTGAGTTTGCCTATTGCTACGTTTAGGTCTGCAGTGACTTCGCTAAAATCTAGCGTATCCTTCCCTTCTCCATCTTCTTCGCGGACACTATCGACTCCCCAATCACCACTGAATTTATAGCGGTCATCCCCTTCACCGCCAATAAGAATGTCGTTTCCGCTACCGCCAATGAGTTCGTCAGCACTGCCTTCTCCAAACAGCCAGTCATTGCCTTCGTCCCCATAAATAGTATCTTTACCATCGCCGCCGTGTAGCCCTGCGTTTTGGCGATCTGCTGCGCTGCTTGTATCGTAACTGGCGCTGCCACTATCGTTGCCTAAGCCGCCTTCAAGTATGTCATCCCCGTCGCCGCCAAAAAGCGCATCGATGCCTTCTCCGCCAACCAGTAAGTCCTTGCCTTTGTTTCCTGATAAAGTGTCATTACCTCTTCCACCGCTCAGGGCGTCGTCACCTTTTCCGCCAAGAACAACATCGTCTACTGAAACAAACTCATTACCAATAAATATGTCCCGACCCAAACCTCCAACGAGTGTGACACCATCAAAACCCGTCAAGGTGGCGGTGCTATTGCCCACTTTTGCTGTATAGGAACCTATCGAATTGCCGTTACTTTCGAGTGATACCTGCTCTGCGATTCCCTTTGCCAAATACGCGTCAGGGTTGGCGCTATTCGAAGTAAAGCTTAAGGTTTTACTACCGGTATTTGCCTGACCGAGATCAATAGACAGACCATTAAACTGGGCCCCTTTCTCGAATAGGACGTCGATATCAGCCGAGCTACTGGCGACAACTAGCTCCTTAAGCCCATTAAACCCCGCGCCGTCTGCTGACTCTTTAGCCTGCGCGTTAATTTTCAGTGTGCCATTGCTTATTTCTACTAAACCAGACTTCTTAAACTTAATCGTCAGCGTTCCGGTCACGCCGCTCATTTCGAGTTTGCTTAGTTTCTCTTCTTGATTCGCGACCCAGGTCTGCGCAGGGAAGTTAGTTAATGCGCCATCGACCAGCCGCGTACCGCTAATATTTGCAGGTGCCAACACGCCCTGAAAGCGTGGATCATTTGACGCGAATACCTGTTCATCCAAGCTTGAAAAATCAAGCGCTTCAGTGACATAACCAAATTCGGATTCGAGTATCCAGTCCCCGCCGATATAGGTGCTGCCGGTCAAGTCATCCGACGCGGCAATATCCGCCTGGGTCACGCCTGCTAGTCGGTCTACAAAATCGATACCAACGTCGCCCTGTGCAACGTTGCAGCCATAAATCAGGATATCACCATCGGCTTTGAGTGCCTTGCCCCAGCTTTCTAGTTGCTGGCGATAACGCTCCAGCGATGAGGTACCGAGATTAGCAGTACCCATCCGCAGGAAACCGGCCGCGCCGTGAGACAGCACGTGCAAAGCAGCTATTTCTTCGTAGGATGAAAGTAAGTCGGCGAGTTGCTTGATGCCATCTTCGTTTTGATCGAGCAACACTACCGTTATTTGCTCAGCGCTGGCTTCAAACGTCGGCACATCGGCAAATAAATCACCCTGAGCAGGCGAATCCTCGGTCGTTACGTGGCTGGAGGTAGTTTCTGTATCGGTCTGCTTAAACCAGTCTGCAACGAGCACTTCACCTGATTCGCTCGTTTCGCTGCGCCATTCAAGCTCATTGGCTTGCTCTCCCATAAAGGTCGTTAGCAGCGCTTGATAGTTTTCAATCGATCGATCGATGACCACAAATTGATGACCGTTAAGCTGTTGCAAATACCGAACGCCTGACTCAACCGCAGCGCCTGCTTCAGCCTTGTTTTGCTCGCTCGGTGCAACAGTGATGTCGCCCTCTTTGCTGACGAGGTCTGTTGCGCCGTCGGCTAAGCTGGCCTCTTTGTTATTTTCCTTCGCTACTGGTTCGCCTTCATGTTGCCTGACGAGTTTGAGTTCATCACTGTTGTTTGCTTCAGCTAAGCCCAGATCGACTAGTTGTTCTACGACCAGCGTGTCATTCAGCAATTCTGCGCTCAATGCGAGCGGTGCGGCCTCGGCTGACAAGAGATAGCGGTTCTCCATCTGCTCGACCAGATAAGTATTGCGCCGTTTTGAGCTAAAGGCTTGATAGTTCCACATATACTGGCGCAACTGACGCATCTTGTCGTAACGAGATCTAAATAAACGATAGAATAGGGCTGACATAATTCTTCCAGTATATGCGATCAGGTTTCAGATAAGCCGAAGCCTGTATGGGTCTTATTGAGCGGGCAAATACGCCCTTCTTTAAGTCGAGGCTATACAGCGCTGTGCTAACGCAACACCGCATAGCCACCGGTCAACCAGGCATTAACCGAAGCCAGGTCCGACTCCTGTAAGTCGCCAGCAGCAAACTTGAGCCGCAAAACGTTAAGTACATAGTCGTAGCGTGATTTGGTCAACGCTTGCTGGGCCGATGACAAATCCTGTTCAACATCGAGAATCTCGAGCATGCTGTTTTGGCCCACTTGGTAACCAGAGGTTTTGGAATCGAGCAAACGTTGCTGAGCATTAACTGATTGCGCCAAGGCTTCAACCTGAACTATTGCAGTACTGATACGGTTGTAGGCTTCGTGCGCTGATCGCTCTATCGAACGGCGCTTGTCATTACGGTCGTGGAAAGCGCTTTCCCGCTTCTCTTCTGCCTGACGGATTTTGGATGTAGTCTTGCCACCACTGAATAATGGCATATTTAACTGCAGGGTTATTTCTTCATTGTCGATGTCGCTGCCACCACCAAAAACAGAGCCTTTGGTGCGCACGTTATTCGTGGTGTACAGTAAGTCCAGCGTAGGTGCATGTGCCGATTCAAGTACGGTGACTTCTTTCTCTGCGACTTGCAAAGCAAGATCCATGGCCTGCAGCTCCAGGTTAAACTTGGCAGACATAGCAGCCCAGTCTTCTGCAATTGCAGGCTCTGGGTGAGAGAGGTCCATATCCGTTCCCAAGCGTGCCAAACTGGCCGGCATCATTCCCAAGACTTCGCGCAACGCATACTGGCTATCCAAGAGACGGCTTTGCAGTTCGACCTCTTTGCTAAGCGCATTTAAATACCGCGCCAGAGCATCCTCAACATCTACGCGTCGGCCAAGCCCGCTTTTATGTTTCTTCTTACTTGCATCGAGATGCTTCTGCATCGCTGCCTTTTCGGCTTGTACCGTTTCGAGCTGGTCGCTGCGCTCCAGTACCAGAAAATAACTTTCTGCCAGGCGTAATAGCAGCTGTTGCTTGGCAAGTGAATATTCTAGTAAGGCTTTATCCGAACTTAATTCGGACTGCGCATAACGAGCCCAACGCGCATAATCAAAAATTGACTGAGTGATGGTGAAACCGCGGGTTTTTGTGGGGAAGGTATCTGATCCGGAATCGAAAACGGCGTTATCGGACTGATTAATTGACTGGTGCGTTTTTTTGTATTCGTACTGGAAAGCAAGGCTGGGCAGCAGGTCCGCCCTACTTTGCGTCACTACTTCTTTATCCGAAAGGTACTTGTGCTCAGCAGAAAGGAATTTAGCGTCGTTGGCCTTTGCTATCTCCCACAACCCTATAAGGTCTTCGGCCAGCGCCATAGGCACAGCGCAAAGCATCATTGCGCTGATGGTGATTAGCCTTATTGATTTAAGAGGTAACAAAATTGAGTTCGGCTTCACAGCGAATGGCAGCATCAAATCACATCCATAATGTTATAGTTTTTGTTGTTTGTTCCGTGCTTTCGCTGCTTAACAAATTAGTTGAGATCTAAAGCAAAAATTCGGATAAAACAGCACTGCTAGCATACACAAAACTACCCTGCTAAATCCATAGGAATCTGGTTTTAGAGGCAAAGTTTGTTAACGGGAACCGACATAGATATCATTTTTCTTGACAAAATAATGAATCCCCCCCTCACTTTATGCTAACGAACAACAAATGGCGTTTTGTAGCGTTATTGCGTTGAACAGCCGTGAAAAATACGTAAAAAGATTAGATTTTACGTAGATAAGAAGCCAAACTATGGTTTAGGTGCGAATTAACTGCAGGGCGTTTTTGAGTTACTCTTCACTTTGTTAAACTCTCTGAAACGCAAGATTGGCGTTAATCTACATTAGTTTGCGCGGCCCAAAGTCGTTATGCAAAACCTACAAGTTGTAACTTGGGATCAGGCTTGATGAAAAAAATAATTAGCAAGACCGCACACTTACTTTGTCTAATCGGCTTTGTAAGCTGCGCTTCTCTTCCCAGCTATGCAGGGGTAATTAACCTCAACGTAAGTATTAAAGGCTACCCGCCCTATACCTTACTCGAAGAAGAAGGCGAGGCCAGCGGTATTATCGTCGATCTTCTTAAGACGATTGCACAAAAACACGGGCATTCCTTGGCTTACCATCAGATTCCACGTAAAAGAGTCGACCATATGATTCTTAGTGGTGAATTGGATGCTACGCCGCGTGCTATAGAATGGACGCCAAAGCCTGAGGACTATATTTTTACCGATTCGATTATTGCCATGCGCGACGTGCTGTTTTTTCCTCACACCAAACCTCTGCAGTTTGAGCGCATCGAAGACCTGCTTGGTAAACGCCTGCGAACCCACATTGGATATTCTTACTCAAGCTTGGACAAGTACTTTGAAAGCGGAAAGATCTACCGCCATGACGACCAGTTTGAAGAACAAATGCTACAAAATGTGCTGATGTCTAAAGGCCGCTTTGACGCAGCGATTGTAGATGAAATGGTCGGCTTGTGGATCATTAAAAACAACAACTGGGAAGGCAAGCTAATTCCTTCCAAAAATGATGTCGCTGCTGTTGAGTACCGCCTGATGTTCAATAAACGCTTTGCCGCCTTCGTAGAGCAGTTTAATGCAGAGCTAGAGATGATGAAGCGTGATGGCAGCCTGAAACAGATTATCGAACGCTATACCCAAAGAATTAAGCAGGACTAGGTCCCCTGCACCATATTCAATGCCACTTTGTATGATCCAAGTGGCGCAAAATCATCGCACGACGACTCGCTTTTCCTTGCTGCGTTGATCATGCTGGCGTCGCGGGAACTCGCGCTTTGCGCTCAAACAGCCCGCGCCTTAACCCAGC
>JBFJVR010000197.1:0-5608 GCA_041624095.1 Oleiphilaceae bacterium | reverse complement strand
CGCTCTATTAGCAGCGCGCGGCTTTATGCAGTACGAAGTATCGGCCTATGCCCAACATGGCAAACAAGCCAAGCACAATATGAATTATTGGACCTTCGGCGACTACATAGGTATCGGAGCGGGTGCGCATTCGAAAATAACGGACGCCCAAAGTGGCGACATATCCCGCTATCGGAAGACCCGCACGCCCAAAGACTACATGAAACCGAAGCCGGAATATCGTGTCGGTTTAGAAACCGTCGAAGCGGCAGATTTACCTTTTGAATTTATGATGAATGCCTTGCGCTTAAACAAGGGCGTGGACGAAAGTTTGTTCAGTGCACGTACCGGCCTAACATTTGATGAGATAAGCCCCACCGTTTCGCGCTTACGAGAAGACGGCCTGATGGAAGCGTCACGCTTGCAGTTAACCGAAACCGGGCGCCGGTATTTAAATTCCGTGTTGGAACGATTTGTTTAGTTGGAAACAGGTTTTGGCTTTACTAAGCCTCGCCAAGCTGGTGTGTTAACTTGAAGCCGATAGGCAAGCTATATAGCTTGCCTATCTAATTACTAGCAAGGCGCCAAGAGTCGTTTTCCGTTAGAACCTCAAGGATAGTCCCAGGCCGGCTGAAAATGCTGCTACCTCGACATCGTCCTCAAGAGAGGCTGGCGCAAATTGCTTGAGAAAGTCTTCATACTCGGAGCTATCACGCCAGTTTAACCATAGATCCACGGAAACCACCGACCAGTTGTAACCAAGCCCGCCGCCCAATTGAAAGCCTTCGAAGCTGGTTGATGCATTGCCAAAACTGACATCTTCAGAATAGATGCCGGGTGCAATATAAGCTTTAAAGCCCGGCTGGTTGAGGTTGCTTCCTACCAGCAGTTGCCCTTCTATACCATTGACGTCGCCATCTGAGACACTGATATCTGAAATTTCATCAACGTTCAGCCAGTACAGTGTCGCTTTCATTGCAACATTGGCATTGAAGGTGGCCGCGTAAAATAAGCCACCGCCCGATGCCTCAGTAGTGATATCAACGGTGTTGGTTCCGTCAGAAATAGATCCTGCATCGAGGGAAAGCGCATAGCTGGTGACACCAAACTGATGGTGGCTTTCTTCGGCCGCGGCAGAAGCAGACATTATTGAGGCTGCACATATAAGTAATGGTAGTGTTTGCGATAGCGATTTCATTTTATTTTTGTCCCGAGAAAGTTGATTAAGTAGCAAAGGTATTAGAGGGACAAAATAATGATGTTGAACTTGGAAGGATGAAAAAAGGAATTGAATAGGGGGAGATTGCAAGCATGTCGCGGGACTGCGTTAAGAATGATGGCGTTGCGCTTGGGCGAGCAGTAAGTACTTACTACTCGCCTTGTTTACGCCGGGTTTGAAGCTAGTTCTAGCCTTATAGCGACTTAAATACTTTAGCTGCGGCGGCGACCGTAGCGAGTGTTGTGGCCTCGTTATGAGCGGATGAAATAAACCCGGCTTCAAATGCGGACGGGGCGAGATAAACGCCTTGCTCCAGCATACCGTGATAAAAACGTTTAAAGCGTTCGAGGTCGCAGTTCATCACTTGCTGATAGCTGGTCACCTCTGCTTCATCGGTAAAGAAGAAGCCGAACATGCTGCCTACCTGATTAAAGCACATGGGAATGCCCGCTTTTTTGGCTTCGTCTGCGAGACCGTCTAATAGCGCTCCGGCCTGCTCACTCAGTCGCTCGTAAAAGCCGGCGGCAGAGATGCTGTTAAGCATGGCCAAGCCTGCCGCCATTGCTAGAGGGTTGCCCGACAGAGTTCCGGCTTGATACACCGGCCCGTTGGGTGCAATAGCGTCCATAATCTCGGCTTTTCCGCCAAAGGCTCCTACGGGTAAGCCGCCACCAATCACTTTGCCCAAGGTGGTGAGGTCCGGCTTCACCTTGTATACCGCTTGTGCGCCGCCAAGTGCGGTACGGAACCCACTCATTACTTCGTCAAAAATCAATACGGCTTGGTGTTCGTCACAACATTGGCGCAAGGTTTCTAAAAAGCCGGGAACAGGTGGTATGCAGTTCATATTGCCGGCCACAGGCTCAACAATGATTGCTGCAATTTGATCACCGAGTTTGGCAAACATGGCTTTTACCGCTTCGCTGTCGTTGAAGGGCAGGGTGAGCGTATGTTCCGCAACGCTGGCAGGCACTCCGGGCGAATTGGGTACGCCGAGTGTTAAGGCGCCTGAGCCAGCCTTGACTAGCAGCGCATCGGCATGGCCGTGGTAACAGCCTTCGAATTTTAGGATTTTGTCACGACCGGTGAAGCCACGAGCGAGGCGGATTGCGCTCATTGTTGCTTCGGTGCCGGAGCTGACCATGCGTACCTTTTCGATCGAAGGTACCAGTTCGCATACCTTCTTGGCCATGATGGTTTCTATCTCAGTAGGCGCGCCATAACCGAGGCCGTGATCGAGCTGCTTGCGCACAGCATCAATGACTACCGGGTTTGCATGGCCGAGAATCATTGGCCCCCAAGAGCACACGTAGTCTATGTATTTGTTGTTGTCGGCATCAAACAGGTAAGGCCCTTCGCCACGCTCAAAAAATATCGGGTTGCCACCCACACCCTTGAAAGCACGAACCGGTGAATTGACGCCGCCGGGAATGACGGTTTGGGCATCTTTGAACAAGGTGTCTGAACGTGACATGGATTTACTCCTGATTAAAACAATGATGAATAAAAGTGCGCGCTGGTTTTAATGTCCGTTTGACCAAAAACGCCATGAATGACGGCCAGCATATCGCAGCCGAATCCGAGGGTCTGCGCGGCATTGTCTTGATTTATGCCGCCAATCGCAACCGTACATAAGCCTGCTTGTTTGGCGCGACCGAGTAGTTGTGTGGGGCAGGCGGGCGCCATGGGTTTGGTGAGGGATGGGTAGAGCCGGCCAAATGCACAGTAATCAGCACCGAGTAGTGTCGCTTGCTGGGCATAGTCGAGATCAGCATGGCAGGTAACCCCCAGAATTTGTTCACTGCCGAGTTGTTGCCTTGCACGAGCGATGTCGCCGTCGCTGCGCCCTAGATGCACGCCATGCGCACCGATGCGGAGGCATAAATCGACATCGTCATTGATGATCAGTTTTGCCTCATACTCTCTGGCCAAGTTCAGCAGTTGGCTGCTCTCGTGCAGCCTTGTTGCCTCGTCAGCCGGTTTGTTGCGGTACTGAACCAGCATCGCGCCACCTTGTAGGGCGAGTTCTACGCCTTCATACAGTTTGTTGCCGGGTAGTAAATTGGGGTCGGTGATGACATAAAGCCCACGGAGAGCGTTAGCAATTGCACTTGCGGGCTTATCTTGTTGGTGCGGCATAGTTACTTACTGAAACGGTGGATGTGAGGGGCATCATGATGTGTGCTCATGACAGGCCGGGTTTGACGGTCACCAATAACACTACGCCGACCAGAATCAGCACGGGGAACTCGTTAAACCAGCGATAAAAAACCGGGCTATGGGTGTTGGCGTCGCCTGCGAAAAGCTTTACCAGTTTACCGCAGTATAAATGGTAGACTACCAGCACCAGTACCAGAGTAAGTTTAATATGCATCCAGCCTGCGGCCAGGTAAGCTTCCGGGGCGTAGCTAAGTAACCACCCTCCCAAGCCGATCGTCGCGATCATCGCGGGTGTGGTAATGCCCCGGTAAAGTTTGCGCTCCATGGTCTTGAAGCGGGCGTTAGCTGCTTCGTCGCTGATATTGTTGTTGGTCTCAGCATTGGCCGTGGCGTGATAGACAAATAATCTGGGCAGATAAAACAGCCCGGCGAACCAGCAAACCATGGCGATGATATGAAACGCCTTTACCCACAGCATGTGCTTATCCTCAGTTTTGTTTGTATTGGTAATAATTTTCGATATCGGCGCGGGTCACAATGCCCATAACGCGTGTAATCATTGGTGCACTCGCGCGTTCAACGTAAAGCGCTTCGGTTTTCGCCTCACCGAAGCGATCTAGCGCCTCTTGCAGCGTAGCCTGAAAATACACAGGAGCGATGTCTTTCCTTTGCGCAGGGATCTCCAGCAAGTTGATCAGAATACGCTCCTTTAATGGGTCGCGCTCTGCTTCTTCGAGCTGCTCTTTATGCTCCTCGACAAAACGCGCTAAGTCGATGGCTGGCAAAAGTGAGGTTGGTTGTCCTTCGGCGTTTCTCACCACTACCCATTTTGCTTGTTGCTGCAGTAGTGTCTTGGCGTCATCGTAACTGATGGTTTTATCGGATTGCACCAAGCTGCGTTCCATCACCGACGCGACACCAACGCGGCGTAAGGCCTGAGTCACAGGGCCATTCTGATAGTTAAGCCCTTGCTCCTTGAGGATGGTGATAAAGGCGCTTTGCTGGCCAAACACCTCACTGGCAAACATACTCGAAATGACAATTGTGAGCATCCCCGGAAGAATAATGTTGGGGTTTTGGGTGAGTTCCAGCAAGGCCATTAGCGCAGCAAGGGGAGCTTGCAGGACCGAGCCCATCATCGCTCCCATGCCCAGCATGGCGTAAAAGCCGGGGGAAGAGGCTAGCGAAGGCATCATCCATTGGGCGATCAGGCCGAGTGCACAGCCAACGGTTGCACCAATAAACAGGGTCGGGCCGACAAGCCCGTTCGGCATGCCCAAGCCCACGCTGGTGGCCGTGACGACAACCTTGCATAGCGCAATACTGCATAAAGCATAAAAGCCCAGATTACCTACCAGTGACTGGTTAACGGTGTCGTAGCCGATGCCCATGATTTCGGGCACCATCCACGCTCCACAGGCGGTAATAAGCCCCGCAGCCATGATGCGATAAAAAATACTGTGCTTGGTAAAACGCATGGCGCGCTTCATCAGGCCTACGAAGCCTGCCGAGCTAAGACCGATGGCAATGCCGCAGATCACGATGAAGGGAACCTCCCATAAGGAGTTCATCAACAGCTGGGGGACAAGAAAGGCGGGGTCACTGCCATATACTGCCTGAGTAATAATAGCTGCCGTGACCGAGGCGAGTATCACGGGCGTAAAGCCGGTGATAGTGTATTCCATCATTACTACTTCCATGGCAAAAATTACCCCGGCAATGGGCGTGTTGAAAGAAGCTGAAATGGCCGCTGCCGTGCCGCAACTGATCAGGGTACGAATACTGTTATTGGGCAGTTTCATGTATTGCCCCAGCAAACTGGAACAGGCCGCCCCCAAATGCACTGCGGGCCCCTCTCGCCCCGCTGACTGGCCACTTAGCATGGTTAGAACGCCGCCAATAAACTGCGTCACCAAACTTTTGAACGAGATATAACCCTGGTGGTGGTTAAGGCGCTCCATCACAAATGCGACGCCAACTTTGCGTTGGCTGATTTGTAGCCGGTACCAGATAACACCGATCATCAAGGCACCGCTAAGTGGCAAGGCTACACGCATTAGGTCCGACAAGCCTTCGAAGTTTTCGGGGTCGCCACCGGGCAGGAAAAACGCCAAAGGCCACTCGATACAAAAGCGGAAAAGTAAAATCACCAGCGCTGTCAGTCCGCCTGAAAACAAACCGAGTAGTGCAAGTTGTGGCAAGGCGTCAGCACCCGACAAGCGTTGCAGGAAAATCCGTTTATAGTGGTCG
>JBFJVR010000196.1:0-5624 GCA_041624095.1 Oleiphilaceae bacterium | reverse complement strand
TTCTACCGGGTATCGGTGCGATTGGTGGAATGGCAATACCGGCACTGATTTATGTCATGTTTAACTACGACGACCCGAAAGCGCTGGATGGCTGGGCTATCCCCTCTGCGACCGACATTGCATTTGCGCTGGGCGTTTTAAGTCTGTTGGGGCCACGAGTTCCGGTAGCCTTGAAAGTGTTTTTAACTTCGCTAGCCATATTCGATGATATCGGGGCCATCATCATTATCGCCTTGTTCTACACCTCCAAAATATCGGTATCGGCGCTGATCTTTGTCGCGATTTGTATCGTGCTGCTGAGCATTATTAACAGGCGTGGGGTCGAAGCGCGTAGCGCCTATATTGGCATCGGCATCATTATGTGGGCAGCCATGTTGAAGTCAGGGGTACATGCCACCTTAGCCGGTATCATCATCGCCTTTTTTATCCCCATGCGCTCAAAAGTGCACAAAGACTTTTCACCACTCAAAGACATGGAGCACGACCTCCACACCAGCGTGTCGTTTGTTATCCTGCCGCTGTTTGCCTTCGCAAACTCAGGCATCAACTTTGCCAAAGTCAGCGCCGATCAGATTTTCAATGACGTCCCCTTGGGCATCGCACTAGGTTTATTTCTCGGCAAACAGATAGGCATTTTTGGCCTCTGCTTTGCTGCGATCAAACTCAAACTCACCAAACTACCAAAGGGCATGAGCTGGATGACACTCTATGGTACCTCGGCAATATGCGGCATCGGTTTTACCATGAGTTTGTTTATAGGTTCCCTAGCTTTTGAGGAGTCCGGTGCCAACCGGATTATAGATGAGCGACTTGGCATATTAGTAGGTTCACTGTTTTCGGGCGTATTTGGCTACTTGATACTGAATGCCTTCTTACCTAAAACCGGGCCGACTAACTTAGCGAAACCAGCCGCTTCGCAGGGAAGCGGCGCAAAAGAACACTAAGCACTTAAACCTCAAAGTGTTCAAATTTTAAAATTGGCTAGATGGCTGTTTAACTTATGCGCCATCTCAGCCATTTTAGTGGCTGCACCCTCTACTTCATCCGACACTACCGAGGCATCTTTTGAAAAGATCGACAGCTTGTTTGCGTTCTCAGAGATCTCTCCCGAGACCGCCGACTGCTGTTCCGCCGCAGCAGCAATCTGAATATTCATATCGGCCATCATGGCGATTACATTATTGATTTCCTGCAGCGACCCGCCAGCCTGACGCGCTTGTTCAACGGCCGTTTCAGCGGCGTGCTTTCCACCCTGCATAATTGAGAATGCTTCGCCCGCGCTGGTTTGCAAGGCGCCAATCATTTCCTGAATTTCTTCTGTCGAGCTTTGCGTACGCGACGCTAAAGCCCTCACCTCATCAGCTACAACAGCGAAGCCACGCCCCTGCTCTCCTGCACGAGCCGCTTCGATGGCAGCATTAAGCGCCAAGAGATTCGTCTGCTCTGCAATCCCCCTTATGACATTGACGACATCATCAATGCTGGCCGTATCCTGCTTGAGTTTATCAATCGCCACCGACGCAGTCTGAACTTCGGTTGAAAGCTCGGTAATTGCCGTACTCGTCGCGCTCACCACTGTCTGGCCCTTACGACTTTCGTCGTTTGCCAGTTGTGCCTGGGTCGCAGCGCCATTTGCGTTTTCCGCCACCTCGTGAACCGAGGCCGACATTTCGGTAATTGAGGTAGCCAGCATATCGGTTTCTTCGGTTGCACCTGTTGCCAGTTCCGCATTACGCTGGGCTGAGCCACTTAATAAACGTGCCTGCTCCGAAAACTGCTCACCCAAAGCGATAATGTCACCTAATAGATGGCGCAAGCTGTCTATAAAGCTATTCACTGCATCACCCAACTGACCGACTTCGTCACGAGAATTGACTCTGATTTTTCGCGTCAAGTCGCCCCCACCACCCGCTAATTCGCTAATTCGCTTTTGCATCGCCTGCATGGTGCCCACAATAAGCTTAGGAATAAGCCAAGTGATCAATGCGCCGACGAAGAGCGAAAAGACTAATAGAGTGAGAATGATCTTCTGCGCAGAGCTGACAGAGTCATGAGCGCTGACAACTGATCTGTCTGCGATATCTTCAACATACCTGACCATGGTATCAACCTGCTCGCTCATGCTCTTAAACGCCTGAGCGGCAGAACCGAAACTTAATTCTATCGCAGTACGGCGTCCTTCTCGGGTATCTGCTTCGCGCTCGGCGCGAATCTGTTTAGTTAAGCGTTCCCAGCTATCACGATACCGCTCGTACTCTTTAAAAAGCGCATCAATCTCCGCCCCGGACACCAACTTCCGAAAAACATTTACCTGTTCGCGGGCCTGCTTAATATTTTCGGTGTGTGCAGCGACTTGCTCGATAAAGTCCTTCGAGCCGGGTTTGGAGAAAATCATACTGCGCTCGGCTACCAGCGCTTCATAAAGATCCCGATCAGCCTGCAACAGGGCGTCAACTGCGTGCATGATCTTACCGACATCGTCGACATCGTGCTCGATATTGGCCAAACGCTGAACGGCAACAACAGCTACCGTAAAGACCAACCCCCCCAACACGAGGTTCGACAACATGAGTTTTGACCGCAATTTGAGATTATTGAACCAGTTCATTTCTCCTCCGCCCTAAAGACCTGCGCTACTGCGCTTCAAGCTCATCCAGATTAACACCAATTGTAATGGCGCCAATTGCGCTTCCACCGTCCATTACGGGCACAGAGATCTGTACCAGATAATCCTGCGCACTTTCGTCAAACTCGACTTCATCAACAAAAACTGCGCCTTGGCCGCCTTTAAACGATTGCTGCCATTTTGCTTCGTCGCCCTGCCAGTAATCGGACGTCTTGTTGGTCATCGCGACATTGGCACCTTGGTTATCCATCAAAAATAGTTCAAACAAATAAGGGCGGCTTTTTTCAAACTCGCTTAATTTCTTTGCCGCGGGGCTAGACATCATCGCTTTCATCTCGCTATCAAGCCCCTCCACCTTGCGCCACTCTGCATCTCGCTTTTTTATCGCGTCGAGACTAATTGCTTTGGCATTTTGCTCTTTCACCGCGGCAATCAGGGTGGCGTCTTTACCCCACTCCTGTAGCACCGGCACTAGTTGATGAATTTCGGCTGGCAGGTCTTCTGCCATAGCGTACGAAGAAACTAACAAGGAAAGTACGATGATCAGACGAAGCATGAAGGTCTCCCGAAAAGGTTAAGCACATATCCACTGCTCCCTTAGTTTAGACCAGCCCTAACGAAGCGCCATCCCAAACTTAACTAAAACAACGCTCTATATTTATTACAACCCGTGCCAACTGCGTCATCGATCAACTGTCTAGCATACAGGCTGGTTCATTGATTTTGGACGTCGTTGGCCAACGAACCTTGAGCGCAATATTACCCAAAACGGAGTCCACCAAAACTTTGCAACTCTCCCTCCACGAAATGATGGGTAAAATCCCGAGCATTAAAGTGAGTAAATGCTTCTCATACATTCAGCTAACAAGTGCTGAATGTATGGCATTCAAAACCTGCCATTTTCCTGCACACCACCTTGGCGCAAGCAATAGCTCTTCAGAGGCGGTACCGGTAAGTCTATGTACGATAACATGCTGGGGTATACGCCTCAGCATCTCAACAACCGTAGCAATATAGTCATTAAAAGCCAGCTCTTGGTATTCATTTCGCTTCCATTCGCGTGCAAGCTGGGTTCCTTTAACAACATGCAACGGATGAATTTTTATACCATCAGTACCCCACGCCAAAACCCGGTCTAAAGACACTAGGCTAGCAGCTGCCTCTTCGCCCGGCAGCCCAACGATTAGGTGCGTACAGACTTTAAGACCGGCTGATCGCGCCCGATGACTCGCATCTAAATATTCAGCAAAGCCATGCCCGCGATTTACACGCTCGAGAGACTCATCAAAACTGCTTTGCAAGCCAAGTTCCAACCAGACCTCATGCCCCGCACGCTGGTAACGAAGCAATAAATCCAGCACTTCGTCTGGCACGCAATCTGGCCGTGTTCCGATCGAAAGACCTATCACCCCCTCTACAGCAAGAGCGCGATCATACAAAACCCGCAGCCGGCTAACATCATCATAGGTATTGCTGTAAGACTGGAAATAAGCCAAAAATTTCCGTGCACCCGTTCGTTTTGCAATGACGCACTTCCCTTTTGCCAGTTGTGATTCAATACTTTCCGGGTCTTTGGCATTTGGACTAAAAGATGCATTATTGCAAAACGTACAGCCACCTATACCTTTACTGCCATCGCGATTTGGGCAGGTAAAAGAAGCATTTACCGTCAGCTTATGGACCTTTTCTCCGTGGCGCTTCTGCATGTATTGCCCAAACGAAATATAGGGCCGCTCACGCACATCTTTGTTAGGCTGACAAAAATGCTCACTCATGACTCACCAAGGCTCTGCACAACGGCCATCCCAGGTTCGCCGAACCAATATCCGTTGCAACTATCGTCGGCGAGAGACAGCTCGTTTCCCTCACCTCTTATCGCTTGATGAAATCGTTCTATGACCTCACCTATACCACTTTCCCGAGGGCTTATCCGAAATACATCGACCCCCATCTTCAGCATATCCGGAATTTGAGATAACAGATTATAGACAGCGGCGGATTGAGTCTGAATGCCATTAATATTAAATAGTTGCTGCTGCTCCTGACTAAACAGTGGCAAACCTTCGGGATAATCCATACAACGAAACTGGCAATCATCCTTAGACAAGCCCAAGTGACGCGCGGTAAAGCATCGCGCAGAATATGCTAATGGCAAGTGGCCGTAACAAAAAACTTCTGTTTCGATTGCTGCACCGCTTTCCTTCTGATTGGAGCAAATAATATCCCTAAGAGTCGCACCTGAAAGCTCAACTGGCATCACCCAGCGTATTGCACCTTGGCGCTGCATCAGCCCAAGTGTTCGCGCATTGTAAATATTCGTTGTCGGGCCACACACAAATGACTTACCAGAGTTTGCTAGAATGTTGACTGCGGCAAGGTCATTGGCTTCGATAACAAATTCACTTCTGTTGCAAAGTGATTTTAAAGCATTAAGTTCAGATTCCGACATTAACAGCGCCATACTCGAAATCACCACATCCTTACCCGCGGCTGAAAGCATTGCGGCAACTTCAAGCCATTCCTCTGGCCTGAGTTGACGACGCTTTGAACAGACGGTTTCTCCCAGATAGATGATATTGACAGCACTGTTCTTCACGCTTTCGTAAAAATCTAGAACCTTCTGTTTTGGCCAGAAAAACTGTATCGGACCAAGCGATAAGCGGGCAGGGTTATGCTCAATTATTGCCATGACCTTGAGTACGCTCCTATTGTTGTTTGTGCACCTTCTGAAACTTTAGCCAGTGCTGCCATCCATCTGCCTTTCACTTTAAAATTCTCTGGGTCTCGCTTATATGCATCTAAAGCTTGGCGCCATACTGAAACTACTTGCTCAACATACATTGGGCTTCGTTGCCGTCCTTCGATCTTGACTGCCTTGATGCCGGCAGCACTAAGCGCTGGAATTAGTTCAATAGTATTAAGACTGGTCGGCGACTCGATGACATGACCGCGCTTTCCTTCAACCTCAAAACGCCCTTTGCATAGCGTTGGGTAACCC
>JBFJVR010000195.1:0-5648 GCA_041624095.1 Oleiphilaceae bacterium | reverse complement strand
GCAATCGCAGCGCATGCTGAATAATGCATCGCCGGTAAGGCATTCCGAATGCGTTCTTGCCAGAACCGGCGTACCGTCTGACACATCTCCCAAGGTCAACACGATATGTTCCTGACCAGAGTCAAGTTCCTCAAAACCATGCATGTCAAAAACAGCAAACGGCGTAGGTAGGCGGCAAGTTTCAACAAAGCGCACAGTCACAAGTCAACCTCGGAATAAAAAGGGCGGGCATTGTAGCATATTCTTTGCCATGTGGTGCTAATCCCGCGCCGTCAATAAGGCTATATTTCGAGCAACGCTAAGCACAACACTGAAAGCACAAACTAATCTAAACAGCGGGTTAAAAGTGCCTGAGACCACCTTATACTATAAAGAACCTACTTAAACGCGACATGCGACATTTAGCAAACACGTCAGACAAGCGCAAAACGCTAAGCGAGGTCCACCATGAAAAGACTATTCTACCTAAGCCCCACGATCGAGAGCGCCGAGCAAGTTTCGGAAGACATGCACAAACACGGAGTCACCGACTGGAACTTCCATGTGCTAAGTAAAGACGAGGCGGGGCTCTATACTCACCACCTGCATTCGGCGAATGCATTTCAAAGAACCGATCTGGTTCGCTATATCGAACGAGGTCTGTTAGCCGGAGGCTTACTCGGACTCATTTTTGCCATTCCACTCGCCTACCTAGAAAACTTTGGCTTTTCTGCCTGGCTTGCGCTTGGATTCTTCTGCGTCCTCTTTGGGGCGTGGTGCGGCGGAATTGGGGGAATCTCGCAGGAGAATTACAAGATCAGGCACTTTCATGACGATATCGAAGCTGGTAAACACCTGATTATGATAGACGTGCACAAGCAAGACGAAGAGCTGATCAAAAGCGTCATGTCGACGCGGCACCCGGAGGCGCAACTACAGGGCGTAGACTCAACCTTCACAAACCCCTTTGCCTCGCCAAAAACAGCGAGTTAAGCATCACTGGGCGTTCGACAACATCGAACGCCCTGCTGTTTACCAAGCAAATTTTGACGCCCTTCACACCGGCTCTCCTTACCCAGGCACCGCTCGTAATTCGTCTCGCCTTGCCTTCGCGACTTGGTTAAACTGTTGAGTCCGCTTACTGCACATTAGCCGATAACATGCTGAACAATCTAAACGCCCTGCCTGCTGAACAAATCTTACATTTGGCCAATCAGTTAAAGCACGCGGGCAAGCTGCAACAGGCCTTGCGTCTTTATCAAAATGTCCAGGCGAGAGAACCAGCCAATGCTGAAGCTGCCTTACAAATGGCACGCATGCTCCACCAGGCTGGAAACCTGCCGGCAGCCAGAGCCGCGCTTGAACATGCGTTTAATCATGGGGCTGACGCCTACCCCCTCCTTCATATGCTAGCCGCCTTACAACACAGTATGGGCGACTACAAACGCGCAGAGAAAACAATTAACCAAGCTTTGAGCGAGCAACCCAAAGCCACCGACACCCTGAACCTTGCGGGTACAAACTTAGTGGAACAGCATCGCTTTGAAGAGGCTATCGGACGCTTTGAACAGGTAATCAAACTCAATCCAAAGTCTGTGGACGCCCACAACAACATTGCCTGGGTACTACGCTCTATTGGCGACAAGAACAGGGCAATCGAGCATTTTGAAAAAGCCATTAAGCTAGACCCAAAAGCAACCGAAGCGCTAAGCGGACTCTTGCTACTGAAAAAGTACCAAGATAAAACGTCGGACTTTACCAAAGCCGAAAAGCTGTTGGCGGCCGGAGGCTTGTCTGACAAGCAACAGCTAGAGCTCGAGTTCGCCCTAGGTAAAGCCTACGAAGACATTCAAGAGTATCACCTCGCCTTCAATCACTTTAAGACCGGCAACCGGAAATGGCGTGAAGCTACCCCCTACGACTACGACAATGACGTCAAGCTGTTCGACCAACTCAAGTCAACATTCAACAAGCCATTGGGAAAGATAAAAAAGACAGGCATCAATAAGCCCATCACGCCGGTTTTTATTTTAGGTATGCCACGTTCTTCTACATCGCTGGTTGAACAGATTCTTGCCAGCCACTCTAGCATTACCGGCGCAGGGGAACTTACTTATTTGGGCGAACTTTTGCTGGACTCCCGCGGGCTGCTCAAATGGAACCCTGAAACTCAACAAAAGGCAGTGCACAGCTACTTAAACGAGCTGTTTAATCACAGTGAACAAAGGCCTTTTGTGTGCGATAAAATGCCTCAAAACTTCCGCTTTATCGGCGCGATACTCGAACTGTTTCCAAACGCAAAGATCATTCACTGCAAGCGGCACCCGCTAGACACCTGCCTATCGCTGTACAAGCATCACTTCCCTGCATCCAATCACCCTTATGCCTATGACTTAGAGAGCCTGGGCCGCTATTACCTGCTTTACGATGAACTGATGCAGCACTGGTCCAAGCTCGCAGGAGATGCCATCTACCATCTGAGCTATGAAGCCTTATTGGGGGATTTTGAGGGTGAGTTAAAAAAGCTGTTCAACTATCTGGAGCTAGAACTGGAGCCCAGCTGCCTGAACTTCCACGAAACAAAACGCGTGGTGCGTACAGCGAGCTCTGAGCAGGTACGGCAGGGCTTATATCAAAGTGGAGCGGCACAGTGGAAGCACTACGAAGAAGAGCTGAGCCCCCTGATCGACGTACTCAAGCCCATTCTGCCTGAAACCGATTAACCGCCAGTGGCATTCATAAAGCGCACGATATCCGGCGGGCTATGTAAATCAAAATGGTGTTTTTCGGGCTTTAGATTCATTGCCTTTACAATGGCATGCCGGAGCCTTTGTTTATCGCCGGGAAATCGCCTCATAAGCGTTTTCAGGTCGGCAGAGTGCTCATTACCAAGACACAACAAGAGCTTGCCCTCAGCGGTCACCCGAACACGATTGCAGGCGGCACAAAAATTATGGCTATGGGGAGAGATAAACCCGACTTTGCTGTGAGTACCCTGAATAGGGTAATAAACCGAAGGCCCGGCAATTCGGCTTACCTTTAGAGGATCATCGAGATCCCAGCGAGTCGCAATTCTTTGCTTTAGCTCGTCGCTTGAAAGAAAGGATTCAGCCCGACTATGCTCGCTAATCACCCCTAAAGGCATCTCTTCAATAAAACTAATATCGATCTGCTTATTGATGGCGTAATCGATCAGGGCTTCGACTTCATCGTCGTTGCGCCCTTTTAATATCACGGCATTTAACTTTAGCGCTTCGAAACCGGCGTCACAGGCCGCATCAATACCCGACAAGACCTCATCCAGCTTGCCCGTGCGCGTCAATTCGCGAAAACGTGCATGGTTCAGGCTATCGAGGCTAATATTAACTCTTTTGACGCCTGCTTTACGCAAAGGACCAGCAAACTGCGCCATGCGTGACCCGTTACTCGTCATTACCAGCTCATCAAGCCCCGGGATGCGGCTAAGCGAAGCACATAGCTCAACAATGTTCTTGCGTACCAGCGGTTCACCACCGGTCAGCCTGAGCTTTCGCACGCCCAGTGACACAAACACTTCTACCAGTAACTGTATCTCTTCGTGGCTCAGCACTTCTGAACGGGGGACAAAACTCATCTCCTCATCCATACAGTAGACGCAACGAAAGTCACAGCGGTCGGTTACCGAGAGGCGCAAATAACTGACCTGCCTTCCAAAGCTGTCGACCAAGCTAGTATCCGAATCTACTGACATTAAACACCAAAGTTAACCGCAGGCACTGCAGTTGGTTGTATCTATTTTACCCTCGAGCCACTCCCGCTAGGCCGAAGGCTCCGCATGGTAGCTTCCGCTTCTCCCACCCTGCTTTTCAAGCAGTCTGACCCCACCTATGACCATGGCCTTGTCGACCGCTTTACACATATCGTACAAGGTTAAACAAGCCACGCTGACCGCAGTCAAGGCTTCCATTTCAACACCGGTCGTCGCATTCAATTTGCAACGACTGGTAATTCGCATTCTGGGTTCTGACTCATCGTCTAAGCCCTGTGGTTGCAAATCTACCTTTACCGAGCTTAGGTTTAGACTATGACAAAGCGGAATCAGTTCCGCACACTTTTTAGCTGCCATAATGCCGGCAATTCGACAGGTGGCCAGTACATCACCTTTTTTATGACGCCCTTCAACAATCATCGCCAACGTTTCGCGTCGCATACTGACATAACCCTCTGCTACCGCGATACGCTCAGTTGTCGACTTATCCCCAACATCTACCATATGCGCGGCGCCATGTTCATCAAGATGCGTTAGCTTTTCTGACATCACCATTGCCTATATTGAAACCTTTGCTAAGTAAAACAACTAATCCCTGCAATACCCTGCGCTCCGAAGCGTCTTGCGACAGGCTCATCTGCCAAGCTCATTCCACCGAGAGCAAATACAGGTATACGCGCATTTAGCTCAAGCAGTTTTGAAAACCTTTCCCAACCGAGCACCTGAGCACCTGGATGGCTTGATGTTGGGCAAACCGGCGAGAGCGTGACGAAGTCGGCACCGAGTTCTTGCGCAAACATGAGCTCATCTGCATCGTGACATGATACGGCAAAAAGTTTGTCTTTGGGTACCGGCCTAGTGGTAAAACGTCTGGCCTGATCCCTGGCTAGATGAACGCCACAAGCCTTGTCGAGCAAAGCTGCGCTTTCTGGCAGATGCGACAGCATTAAATTGATCGACCCGCCTAGCTCCCGAAGCAAAGCGAGTGCGAACTCCTCGTAGCGAGCCTGCGTCAGTGTCGGCATTCTCAGCCTCACTAAGTCTGTACCATGCTGCCGAACCGTATCCAAGTAGCGGCAGGCTGACTTCAAATCTACATATTCGGGTGTAATTACATAACGGTGTGGCAAGCGACACGCATTCAAAATGGGAATGTTGGCAGCGGGAAAGGCATACGCAGCAAGGTCTGTTAGCGCAACCCAGCGCAAGGGCTGCCCCTCTAAACCACGAGGTTCTCCGGAGAATTTGCTGACCCGCCACACGTCCAACAGCACCTGTTTGTCGCCATAGTCATGCTGAATTTTAATCATGGGTTCAGGCGGGATATTCGCTAGCGGGCTGATGTTTATTTCTTCCTGCAGTTCTCTGGCAAGCGCAGCTAGAACCGACTCTCCATGCTCAACCTTACCGCCGGGAAACTCCCATAACCCACCCTGATGCTGACACTTGGCACGCTGCGCAATAAGAATTTCTTTTTCGCCACTATCCCCAAGGCGTTCGATAACCGCTACTGCAACATGTACGACTTTAGTCAGGCTCTCAGGTTCGGTATTCAGCATTGATCGTCACATAGTCATGGGAAAGGTCGCAGGTCCAGACCTGCTCTGTAACTTGTCCTCGCCCTAGCACGATGCGAATCGTGATATTTTCTTGAGACATAACCTCTTGGCCCTGCTCTTCGGTATAGCGCGCACAACGCTCACCTCGCTCTACTATCTGTACCTCATTGAGATAGATATTCACACGATCAAGCTGCAAACCATTTACCGGGGCACGACCCAGCGCTGCCAGTATCCGCCCCCAGTTGGGGTCGCTCGCGAACAAGGCAGTTTTTATCAGCGGCGAGTGTGCAATTGTATACGCAAGGTCCAGAGCCTCAGTATCAGTTTCGGCCTCGTCAATCTGTACTGTGACAAACTTT
>JBFJVR010000194.1:0-5660 GCA_041624095.1 Oleiphilaceae bacterium | reverse complement strand
TAAAATCAGCCTTAACACCCATGCTTTTCATAATCCAGTAGTGGCCACTGATCATTCGGTCGATATACAAACTGTCCACGGGTGGCTTGAAATGCGCTAGATGCTTAAAGAACAGCGGCGTTTCTTTGGCGGCTTTGATATGTAAATCTGCGTTTTTAAAGTCGTATTCTTCGCCTTCGAAAAAAGGTTCGAAGAATATATTTCGCCACACCGCATAATAATCGTCTCCTGGCGAATCCTTTGACGCGACCCGCGCCCCTAGCCTTAACATCGCATCGTCAACCGCTGCATAATCTTCATTAATACTGGCGATAATCGCGTCCCGGTAAGCGGCAACGATTTCCGGTTTTAACACTTTCACACAACCGAAGTCATAAATAATTACTCGACCATCTTTGCGAAATGCAAAGTTTCCCGGATGCGGATCGCCATGTATTTGCTTGAACTCAAAGAGCTGCCGCGCAAGCATCGAAAACAGGCGGTGTCCTAGTTGATTGATCGTATTCTGGTCGTATCCACTCGCTTCCAGGTCTTGAATATGATCCCCCGCCAGGTACTCCAGCGTCAGAACCCGACGGGTTGACAGTCGATCAATCACCCTAGGCACCAAAATACCTTCGTCACCTTCGTGGAACTGCTTAAAGCGTCTTAGATTTCGAGCCTCTTGCTGGTAGTCCAACTCTTCATGAAGACGCGCTTTAATTTCCTCAAACAATGCGTCCACGCTCGCCTTAGGCATTTTTATCAGGCCACCCAACTTAAGGGTTAGACGCAATTGTTTTAAATCCGAGTCGCAGGACTTATCGACGCCGGGGTATTGCACCTTGACCACTACGGGAATGCCCGACTTGGTGACCGCCCTGTGCACCTGCCCAATCGACGCAGCTGCATAGGGTTGTTTATCGAAGGACTGAAAAATGTCCTCTGGTAAGCCGCCTAACTCATTCAGAACCTGCTGCTCGATGACTTCGTACTCAACAGGTGGAGCTTCCTTTTGGAGTTTCTGTAAGGCTTGGGAAAATTCTTTAGGTAGGAAGTCCTGGGTTTGCGACGCGATTTGTCCAATCTTCATCACCGCGCCCTTCAATTCGCCCAGGGTGTCGACAATGTCCTCGGCCATTTTGGTATAGCTTTGTTGCTTACGTTCCTCTTTGCGTTGCTCTGAGCTAAAAGCCCCTTGTACTTTGTCCGACGCGTAACGCCCGGCCACAGACGCCGTCATCCCCGCTAGCTTTAAAAAGCGACCGGTACGTGAGGTAGTAGTTTTTTTAGCCATAAGACTCAGCTTACTCCGGGAGGGTGGTGGTCACTGCATCAAAGCGATAGTCATCGGCCAGCTCAAGCTGTAAGTGCTGCTTGGCTTTTAACTCCCCAACGCCTTCGGGCGTGCCGCTAAGCACGATGTCACCAGGCAGTAAGGTAAAAAAGTGACTCATGTAGGCTATCAGCTCCGCAGGCTGCGTCAACATATTGGCTGTGAGCCCGCGCTGACGCAGCATGCCATCAATGGTGAACGAAAACGACAGCTCATTCAACGCGGGCAAGGCATCTCTCGGCACAAAGGCGCTTAGTGGGCAGGCACCATCGAAACTTTTAGCGGTTTCCCAAGGCAGGCTTTTCGCTTTTAACTCCGCCTGTAGTTGCCGGCGTGTTAAATCCAAGGCTAAACCCACCCCAACAACTGCCTTCGCCGCCGCGGCCGGGCTTGCTTTGGTCAATCTTTCACCGATCAGAAACGCCAGCTCGGCCTCATAGTGACAATCCGAAGCCGGAATCAGCACTTCACCGCTAAAACGCTGCGCCGCCGTCTCTGGCTTAATGAAAAGAATAGGTGAATCCGGCAGCGGGTTATTTAGTTCTTCGGCATGCGCTGCATAATTCCGGCCCACACATACGATCTTTCCGGTTGGCGCTGTAAAATCACTGCCATCAATAAAATTAGCGGTAAAGCGCATAACTACGTAATCTCCAAGAAGCTCATACTCAAGCTATTTAGGTCAGCCCCCAAGCCTCATACTTTTACTCGGGCGTCGCACATTCCGTTGCAGAGGGATCAAATTTACAACGAATTTTCCACAATATGGTGATGGCCTTACTCTCGTAAGCTTTTTCATCACGCAGGGTCAAGCGTACTTTTTTGACCATGTTTTCATACTCTTGCTGATTCTTATCATCAAGGGTGATCCAGTATTTTTGTGGAATTTCACTATGCGCTTGCTTAACTGTATTTTCCAATTCATCAAACCGTGACAAGGCATGCGAACGCATTAGCTCTCCAAAACCCTCAGGAACTTTATTGGTATTTACAATCGCCTGCATTACCGCGTAGAGAATATTAAAGTCGATAATACCCCCTTTCTCACCCAAGCCTTTATACAGTTCAAAGGTGTTATAGGCCAAAGCCGGGCCAAACATCACGTCGAGATTACCATTGTTAAACTGTCCGGCCCAAGTGGCAAGCGTTGTATGGACCGGCGAAGCACCCACCATTTCGACAAATTTGGTACTGGCAATATCGCCGTTTAGCACAGAAACCTTTTTACCACTGATACTCGCAATAGAGATATTTGAGCGGTCACGAACAAAAGTATAGATCTCGCCAATAGGGAACAAACCGGCTGCCTGATATTTATCATTAGAAATCAACTTAATTGCTTTTGGGCTGTTAAGCGTAGCGGAAAGGGTCTTGAGTTCATCTAAGGAACGTATTGCACCGGGTGCACCAAAGGCGGCCGAAAAGGGAACGAAGTCCTTCGCAAGGATATTGGTCAAAAAAACTGCGTCGCATATTCCGGATTTAAAATCATTCGCGGCAACTTTTTCATCGGTATACGCTTCTAGACTTAAGTCCACGCCCCAGCTAATCGCCTTTAGTTTGGTTTCCTTCAAAAAACCTATGAAGGGGCCGTTTGCGCCCACAGGATCCCAAATACAAAACTTAACGGGCGTGAGATTCGCGGCACTGACCGACGCCGCCACAAATGTCGACACGATAAGACTGAACACGAGACTGCATCGACGAAGGTACTTGTTTTGCTCTTTGGCACCTAAAATTGACTTTGCTTGACTCACCTGCGAAATAATAACTTCCGACATACTTTACTACCTGAATTGTTATGTTTATTAATACCTGATACGCAGCTTAATTGGGCACCTGAATTTGTTGCACTCGCCATTACGAGCACGTCACTTTCTAGCCCAAGCAGCCTAAACAGGGTTTTAGTATGAGGCGGTTTCTAACAGCCTACGCCAAATTGGATGAAACCAGATTGGATACGAGCAAGCAAATTACGTGAATAATGTTCTCGTTTCAAGCATTACACGCTATACAGCGGTGAATTGTACACAAGATGCAAATACATTGAGCGGACTAAAACTGGAAACACTGTTCCAATACATGACCCTCACGGCGCTTTGTCCGCTCAGGCAAAAGGTGGCAGTATTTATAGGCACGGCCTGCCGCCAGTAAGGCGGGACAAGCCGCACGAGAACACCTTCGTCAAGCGCTAACAGGCGCTCGCAAAGCTAGACATCAAAGATCTTACCCGGATTCATTACGCCATTCGGGTCAAACACCTTTTTAATACCGCGCATTAACTGCAGTTCTTCTGCGCTGCGGGTATAGTGAAGATAGTCTTTCTTAACCAAACCGACCCCGTGTTCGGCCGATACACTGCCGCCGTACTTAGCAACGATATCGAAAACCCATTTATTCACCTGTACACATTTTTCAAAAAACGCGTCTTTATCCAGCCCCTCAGGCTTAAGGATGTTTAGGTGAAGGTTACCGTCGCCGATATGCCCGAACCATATAATTTCAAAGTCCGGATAGTGTTCGGTAACCACTGCATCAATTTCTTTCAAAAATGCCGGGACATGCGACACAATAACTGAAATATCGTTCTTATAGGGTGTGCGCGGCGCAATAGATTCCGAGATTCCTTCTCGCAATTGCCACAAATTGTTTGCCTGGGTTTCGCTCTGACTAATCACTCCATCGAGCACCCAGCCCTGCTCCATACAATGTTCAAATAGCCCCATAGCATCATCCATCACCGATTCTGAAATGGCTTCAAACTCTAACAAGGCGTAATACGGAGCCTGCGTTTCAAAAGGTGCGGGAATCTCTCGATGTGATAACACATGACTCATCGCTTCGTGCGAGAAAAATTCATAGGCACTCAAATCGAGTTTCGACTGAAAAGAAGAGAGTACGTCCATGGTGTTGCTTATGTCGCTGAGCCCAAGCACCAGTACATTTAAATTTTTCGGCTCCCGCGTTAACTTCATGGTCGCCTCAGTAATAAAGCCTAAGGTACCCTCAGCACCTATAAATAAATGCCTGAGATCATAGCCGGTATTGTTCTTCAACAGATCCCGGTTTAGTTCCAGAATCTCCCCGGCGCCGGTAACAACCTGAAGCCCTAATACCCAGTCGCGCGTCATGCCGTATTTAATCACTTTGATACCACCGGCATTGGTAGACAGGTTTCCCCCTAACTGACTCGATCCCGCCGAAGCAAAATCAACAGGGTAATAAAGTGATTGCTCTGCTGCGTAGTTCTGTAGCTGCTGCGTGACAACACCCGCTTGACACCTTACGGTACGGTCATTTTCATTAAACGACACGATGGCATTCATATAATCGAAGGCAACCACCACCTCTCCCATCGTTGCTACCGCGCCAGCACTCAGCCCAGTGCGACCTCCTGACGGAACCAGGGCAAATTCGAGTTGATTCGCGAGCTTGACGATGGCCTGTACCTGCTCGGTCGATTTTGGAAAAGTAATTGCCAAGGGCTTTGGCGCATATATTTTTGTCCAATCCTTACCGTAGGTGTCTAAAGACTCAGGATCAGTTCTGAGCTTCCCCTCTTCCAGAATTTTACCCAGTTCATGAATGATTTCTTCAGCTGTAGCCATATGCGCATTGATCCTCGAATACTTCTTCGACCGGAATTTAACTTAAAGTTATTTCTAATTAACGACCGTATGCTCTTGTTATTTAGACGTTTTAAAAGATCTTAAATATTTTGAACGACGGAAAAGGCGAATATGTTATCATACGCGGCTTTTTCGAACACAATCTCTTTTGAATTGCGGTGAGACTTCACCAATTTATAAAGGTAAAACTGGAATATGGCTACAACGTCTCTAGACAAAGATAAAATCCGTTTTTTACTCTTGGAAGGTGTCCATGAGTCTGCTGTCAAAACCTTGAACAAGGCAGGCTACACCAATATCGAGTACCTTAAAACGTCATTATCTCAAGAAGATTTAATTGAGAAAATATCAGATGCGCACTTCGTGGGGATACGCTCTCGCACTCAGCTTACCGCCGAGGTTTTTGAAGCGGCCAGCAAGCTGATCGCGGTTGGTTGTTTTTGCATAGGCACCAATCAGGTAGACCTTAAAGCAGCTACAGCAAAAGGCGTTGCAGTATTTAATGCACCGTATTCCAATACGCGAAGCGTTGCCGAGCTGGTCCTTGCCGAAGCTATTTTGCTGTTGCGAGGCGTACCTCAGAAAAACGCGATGGCACACCGTGGCGAATGGCTAAAATCTGCCAGTAACAGCTTCGAAATTCGCGGCAAAAGCCTCGGCATCATTGGCTATGGTAGTATCGGCAGCCAGTTAAGCGTGCTAGCCGAATCCCTGGG
>JBFJVR010000193.1:0-5661 GCA_041624095.1 Oleiphilaceae bacterium | reverse complement strand
GGGCACGTCGGCGGCTTGCGGCATACCCATTGCCGTGGTCGGCTCGCTGACCAATATGCTGGTTGGAGCCGGTGAGGCATCGCTGCCTCCATGGAGTGTTGGATACGTCTACTTGCCTGCGCTGCTGGGTGTATCTCTCGCCTCTATTGTCTTTGCTCAAATAGGGGCAAAGGTTGCGCATCGGCTGTCTGCAGATTGGTTACGACGCCTGTTTGCATTTACCTTGATTGCAGTCGGGTTGCGATTTTTATTATTTAGTTAAAGGAGTTCTTGCATGGCCTTGCCTTACCCCGAAATAGACCCCGTCGCCTTAGATTTGGGTCCTATCCAAGTCCATTGGTACGGCTTAATGTACCTGGGTGGCTTTCTAGCGGCGTATTTACTGGGGCAGTATCGTGCAAAAAGGGCGGACTCTCCTTTGCGGCCTCAACAGGTGGGTGACCTGATTTACTTTTGTGCCTTGGGGGTTATTCTCGGTGGGCGACTGGGATACGTGTTCTTCTATAACTTCAGCAAGTTTTTGAGCGACCCTATCTGGTTATTTAAGGTGTGGGAGGGGGGTATGTCCTTTCACGGAGGCTTAATAGGGGTTTTGCTGGCCCTGCTCTGGTATTCACGAAAGCTCGGCTGCCGTTATTTGCAGCTCGTGGACTTTGTGGCACCCTTGGTTCCTATTGGCTTGGGTTTAGGGCGCATTGGCAATTTTATCGGAGCCGAGTTGTGGGGCCGTGCAACTGATGTTTCGTGGGGCATGGTGTTCCCGACAGACCCATTGCAGCTGGCTCGCCACCCCTCGCAGCTGTATCAGTTTGCGCTAGAGGGGGTGCTGTTTTTCACTATTCTCTGGTTATACTCATCTCGCCCCAGGCCGATTGCAGCGGTCTCGGGAATGTTTATGATTTGCTACGGGGTGTTCCGTATTCTAGTGGAATTCGTTCGGGAGCCTGATAGCCATATTGGTTTTCTTGCCTGGGGCTGGCTAACAATGGGGCAGGTGCTGTCGGTGCCGATGATTCTATTGGGTGCGGGTGCAATCTGGTATGGTTACAGCAAAAACTCACTAAAAGAAGTTAAAGGTAGTCGATGAAAGCGTATTTGGATTTGATGCAGGACGTTGTAGATAACGGTATTGATAAGGGTGACCGCACGGGCGTGGGTACGCGTTCGGTTTTTGGTCGGCAGATTCGTTTCGACTTAAGCAAGGGCTTCCCCCTTGTGACGACTAAAAAAGTGCATTTGAAAAGTATCATCTATGAGTTGTTGTGGTTTCTAAAGGGCAGCACCGACAACAATTGGTTGAAGGAACGAGGCGTTTCTATCTGGAACGAATGGGCAACGGAGTCGGGTGATTTGGGGCCAATTTACGGCAAGCAGTGGCGCAGCTGGTCGTCACCAGATGGCCGCGTGGTCGATCAGATATCAGAACTTATAGAGCAGATACGCACCAAGCCCAATTCCCGCAGGCTGATCGTCTCGGCCTGGAACCCAACAGAGTTGCCCGACGAGTCTATTGGGCCGCAAGCCAACGTCGAACAGGGGCGCATGGCCCTGGCTCCGTGCCATTGTCTATTCCAGTTTTATGTACAACAGGGCAAGCTCTCTTGCCAGCTTTACCAGCGCAGTGCCGATTTATTTTTAGGGGTGCCGTTCAATATTGCCAGCTATACCTTGCTAACGCATATGATTGCTCAGCAATGTGATCTCGAGGTGGGCGAATTTGTTCATACCTTTGGCGATTGCCATCTGTATTCAAACCACCTCACCGACGAGATTGTTTTTGAGCAGTTAAAGCGCGAACCGAAACCTTTACCGACCTTGTTGATCAAGCGTAAACCAGCCTCCATTTTTGATTACGAGTATGAGGATTTTGAAGTGCAGGGTTATGAGTCTCACCCCGGCATTAAAGCGCCGATAGCGATATAACAACGAACGAAGTTCGCCGTATTGCCTCAAGTGCAGCGAACATCTGGAGGAGCAGTTCGAATTTTTTGAGGGTGCATCTAGCTTTACAGCAAGTCAAAATTAAGCTCCTGTTTGATCCAGGTCATCGAGGTGCCAAAAGCGGCTTGTTCTTGACCAGCATATTGCTGAAACTGTTTTGAATCCTGTTGGTTCAACTATCAGCTTTGTGCTCGGTTCGTGAGAAAGCAGCTATGCCAGATTTTAAACACTTCTATTTACAGCCTTTAAAGAACCTTGTAGGCCGCCTAGACCGTTTGGTCGAAGGTCGGCTCTGGTTAAAGGTGCTAATCGCACTGGGCCTGGGTATTGTCACGGGCTTGCTGCTGGGGCCAAGTCTGGGCTTGTTTGAGGCAGATACGGTAAAACTGCTTACAGCTTGGTTAGCCTTGCCCGGGCAGCTGTTTCTGGCGCTGATACAAATGATCGTCGTGCCTTTGGTTGTTGCTTCGATTGTTCGGGGTTTGGCAGCCAACAATAATCCTCAAGCGCTCAAAAAGATCGGCCTTGTCGCGATCCTGTTTATTCTACTTACCACTATTTTTGCTACCGCTGTGGGTATCGGTTTGGCGCAAACGATCGAGCCCGGTTCGCGCGTGGATGCGTCAGCGCTAGACGAAATAAAAAGCATGCAAAGCCCACGCGAAGGTCATACGACTGTGTTGCCGGGTCTCGATGAATTGCCCGGCAAAGTCATGTCGTTACTGCCGAAAAACCCCCTTGCTTCAATGGTGTCAGGTGAGATGCTGCAGGTGATCCTGTTTGCGGCTGTGCTGGGGTTCGCCTTGTTATCCATTTCGCCTAAACAGGCGCAGCCATTGTTTGACCTTTTAGGGGCCTTGCAGGAAGTCAGTATTCGTGTCGTTTCCTGGGCGATGGTGTTGGCACCACTTGCCGTGTTTGGTTTGATTACTAAACTCGTCGCCAACATGGGGCTAGATATTCTGGCAGGCATGTTGATGTATGTGCTGACCGTATTGCTGGGCCTATTGGTATTGGTCGCGATGTATGCGCTTGTTCTTAAGCTGGCAGGTGTTGCATCGCTGCGCCACTATTTTAGTCAGCTAAAAGAATTATTGTTGCTCGCTTTTTCTACAAGCAGTTCGGCAGCTGTTATGCCGTTAACTTTGCAGGTAAGCGAAAATAATTTGCGGGTCAGACCGGGCATTGCGCGTTTTTTGGTGCCTTTAGGGGCGACCATAAATATGGCGGGGACGGCGCTTTATCAAGGCGTGGCGACTGTGTTTCTGGCACAAGTGTTTGCTGTTGAGCTGAGTACCGCCAGTTATGTCTTCATCGTTACTATGGCAGTGTCTGCTTCGATTGGTAGCCCGGCGACACCCGGGGCCGGGATCATCATATTGAGTATGGTGCTTGAGGGAGCGGGCATTCCTGCGGCGGGTGTTGCCTTGCTTTTAGGTGTCGATAGAGTGCTCGATATGTGCAGAACATCGATCAACGTGCTTGGCGATGTAGTACTGTGTTCGGTGTTGGAGAATTGGCTTCCGCCCGATTCCCAACTCTCAGAAGAAGCACCTATTCAAACTACAGGAGCTGAGTGATGGCAACACTTACATTTTACGGGGCAGCTCAAGAAGTGACAGGTTCATGTCATCTGCTTGAAACGCGCGCCTATGGCCGGATACTTCTGGATTGTGGCATGCATCAGGGTGGCAAAGCTACTGACCGGATTGAGCGTGAGGACTTTGCGTTTGACCCGAGGTCTATTGATGCGGTGATTTTATCGCACGCGCATCTCGACCATTCAGGTCTGTTACCGCGTTTGATTCATGAAGGTTTTTCCGGCCCGATATATTGTACTCAGGCCAGTGCCGAGTTATTGGTAATCATGTTAAATGATGCGGCAAATCTGTATGAGCGCGATCTGGAAAAAGATAACGAACGTCGTGCTAGACGAGGTGAGCCTGCGAAATTGCCGGCCTATTCGAAAAAAGACGTAGAGAAAGTGCTACGGAAATGTGAAACCTTTTCCTACAACACCGATGTTTCGCTCAGTGAAGCGCTTAGGCTAAAATTTTATGACGCGGGGCATATTCTGGGTTCAAGTATTATTGAACTGAAAATTAGCGAAAATGAAACCGAAAAAACACTGGTTTTTTCAGGGGACTTAGGGAATAAAGATGCCGTTCTCATGAATGACCCTGCGATACTCAAACAAGCAGATGTAGTGTTAATGGAGGGAACCTACGGAGACCGTAATCATCGTACAATAGATGATACGGTAGAGCAGTTTAGGGATATTCTTCACGATACTTGGCAGAGTGGAGGGAACGTAATGATCCCCGCATTTGCGGTAGGCAGAACACAGGAACTCTTGTTCTACTTGGGCAAGTTACATGCGGCAGGAGAGCTGGATAACTGGCAAGTCATTCTGGATAGCCCGATGGCAATATCGGTCACTCAGATCTACGACCGCTGGTTAAGGTCACTCGACTGCGAGGGCATTAAACAACTGTGTAGTGGAGATCAGACCTTGCTTAGAGATTTTCTCCCTCACTTGAACTTAACGGTGTCGCCTGAGGAGTCAATGGCGATCAATCGGATTAAGACTGGGCTGATTATTATTGCCGGAAGCGGCATGTGCACCGGGGGACGAATCAGACATCACTTCAAACAGCGTATCTGGAATAAGCATAATACGGTGATTTTTGCCGGCTACCAAGCGCGAGGAACATTGGGGCGCACCTTGGTAGATGGGGCAACGAAGATCAAGTTGTTTCGTGAACCCTTTGTGGTAAAGGCTCGCGTCGAAACGCTTGGTGGCTTTTCGGCACACGCAGGTCAGCAGGAGCTGCTTGATTGGGCAGGAAACTTCGAAAACCAAGCTCGTTTTGTGCTGGTGCATGGCGACCCGGAAGCGCTGGATGCACTGGCCGATAAGCTTTGGAAAGACAAAGGCATTCGCGCCAAGATACCGTTTTTTGGTGAGTCGATCGCCTTTTAACGGTCATTGCCGTCAGCTTGCAAGTTGTCGCGAATAATGTGCCAGGCTTGTTCGGACGTATCAACGTAGCGAAAGCTTTTCAGGTCTTCCTCATCTATCATGCCGTGCTCAATGAGCGCTTCAAAGTTGATAATGTTTTGCCAGTAGTCCTTGCCGAACAGCAAAATGGGGAAGGCCTTTATTTTTCTGGTCTGCACCAGTGTGAGCGTTTCGAAAAGTTCATCAAGCGTGCCGAAACCACCAGGGAAGACTGCCAAGGCCTTAGCTCTCATCAGAAAGTGCATCTTTCGGATGGCAAAATAGTGGAAGTTAAAGCAAAGTTCTGGCGTGATAAATGGGTTGGGTTCCTGTTCACGGGGAATGGTAATATTTAAACCGACCGACTTCCCTTTTGCATCGCTGGCACCCTTATTGGCAGCTTGCATAATGCCCGGACCACCTCCGGTTACGACGTGCAGAGTGGGCACTCCGGGGAGTCTGGATTCTCGTGTAATCAGTTCAGCGAGTTGGGTTGCTTGTTGATAGTATCGCGCTTGTTTTTGCCGGTTTTTGGCTCGTGCCAATCGTCGTCTAAGCGCGCTGTCATTGGCTTGTGTCTTGAGCGCAGCTTCAATGTCTGCGCGCTCCTGCTCCGCTTGTTCGGGGGAGGTGGTGCGGGCGCTGCCAAAGATAACGACCGTGTCATTGATGCCGTGCTCGTTCAGTATTAACTCGGGTTTGCTTAGTTCCAGCATTAG
>JBFJVR010000192.1:0-5662 GCA_041624095.1 Oleiphilaceae bacterium | reverse complement strand
TTTGGGTTTGCCGACATTGAACAGTCCTTGTGTTGCGGTTAAGCCAGGCAGGGCGAATATTGAAAGTACGGCTTCGTCGGGTAGGGGGGCGTCTACTTTGTTAATTCCCTCGCCATTGCTAAGTGCATATTCTTGCCAGCCCATCATGCCCATTACGCGGTCACCCGCTTTAAAATCAGGGTGATTACTTTCGACGACTTCTCCAACCCCAGAACTACGCATCACCGTACCTAATTCAACCGGCGGAATATAACTCTCAGTGTCAGGGCTCATCCAGCCGAACATTGCAGGGTCGAGAGACATATGAGTCTGTTTAATCAGAATTTCGCCCGGTGCTGCGGTAGGAAGTGTCTTTTGTACCACTTCAAACAGCTCAGCAGTGATTGGGCCAGGTTGGGGCCGTTTAATGAGGTTGATTGCGGTATAAGTTGTCATAGATTTAGCCTTTTTTGATGCAATTTAAGTGTGCCAGTTAGCGAAGTGACATTGTTGCGGCTTAATTGCATGAGATATAGTCATGTTTTTGCTAATCTTTATTGCTTAAAAGACAAAAATAGCAAGAGGGTAGTGAACTTGGATCAGCTAAAGGCATTGAAATACTTCGTCGGGGTGGTTGAAACCGGCAGTTTTACCAAAGCTGCGACACTCTTTTCTGTACCGCCTTCGTCGCTGTCAAGGCGCATCGCTGATCTGGAAAGCAGCCTGGGAGCAAACTTGCTTAAACGTTCAACCCGCGTGGTGAAGGTTACTGAAATTGGACGGGAATACTATAAGCGGGTATCCAAGTTGATAACTGAACTGGATAACAGCAATGAAGTGGTACGTAGCTATCAGGCTAAACCGGTGGGGCGACTACGTATCAGCTCTATGGTCGGGTTTGGTGAAGAAATACTGCTGCCGCTTCTAGAAGAGTTTAGTGAGCTGTATCCCGATATTATTCTTGATGTACACCTAAGTGATGAGCTATCGACTTTGGGTCGTGACGATGTAGATATAGCTATTCGTGGTGGCTACGCCCCCAACGAACGGGTTGTCGCGCTGCGATTAATGGGTAATCAGTTCGTGCCTGCTGCTTCGGAAAGTTATATAAGGTCGATGGGTCAACCTGCGGACGTCGGGCAACTAAAGCATCATAAGGGGCTTTACTATCGCACTCCGACAGGGCCCACTGCTTGGTTGTGCGAAGTTGATGGACAATGGCAAGATGTCTCTGCACCGGCGGTCGCGATCAGCAACGGGGGGCATTGGTTAATTCAAAAGGCGGTTAAAGGCCAAGGAATTATCATGTTGCCCCGTTGGGTTTTGCAACCCTATTTAGACCGAGGTGAACTTCAGTTGCTTGATATAAACCCGACATTGACCACAAGCCAAAACCCGGAGTTCGCAATTTATCTGCTGTATCAAAAGCAACGCTATCATGTACCTAAAGTAAAAGCAGCGGTGGATTTTTTAGCAGCGAGAGTTAAGGGAAACTATTAGCCGCTGTGGTAGCTCAGAGAAAAGGGGGGCGCGATAAGCTCGAAACCTGAAGCCGGAATGACTGAGGTGGGCGCGAGATTGGAGGTGCCGAATACTGAATAAGGCAGGTTTGCTTGCTAATGCAGTGCGGCGTGCAGAGAACTAAGATTTTTCAAAGGAGTAGCTCTAATGAATATGAGTGTCGGTTTAAATCTGTTTTTCATCATTTTGTTTTGTGCAATCGTTACGACAAGCCAAGATACTTTGGCCAATCTGTTGATCGTTAACGCACAGATTCAAATGATCTTATTTGTTGTCGTTGCCTGCATGCCCTTTCTACTTACAAAGCGAGTGTCCTATGTGGATATCGCGTGGCCCTTTGGTGTTGCGCTTATCGGCTTACAAATTTTGATCATGGGTGAGGCAGATGTGGTGCGTAACATGGTCGTTGGCGGGGCCTATTTATTCATAGGTTTGCGCATGGGCTGCGGTGCGCTGGTGATGGCTAGCAAGACGGGCGTCATTTTTAAAACCGAGTTCCCTCGCTATCAGTATCGTCGCAGGTTAATAGAGCAATCTGGGGCTCAGCGCGTAAATGCACACTTACTGGCAGAAATTATGGCTCAGGGTTTTGCCAATATGACGGTACTGGCACTGCCGGGTTTCTTAATGGCGACAAACAGCAGTGAGTCTATCGCTACGCTAGAAATTGTCGGCATTTGTATTTGCGGTGCCGCCTACCTGGTGGAGTCATTAGCGGATGGCCAAAAAATGCTATTCATTTCAAAGCATAAAACAGGGGTGTGCAACATCGGTTTATGGAAGTACAGCCGGCATCCAAATTATTTTGCCGAATGGCTGGTTTGGACCGGGCTAGTGATAGCAGCTTTCCCCTCGTGGCTTGCCTTAGGTAAGAGTGAAACGCTGTTGGTCTGGATTTGTTTGGGGCTCGGTACTCTGGCGGCGTCACTTATGATGTATATCACTCTGGTTTATCTCACTGGCGCTGCACCTGCTGAATATTTTTCCGTGCGAAAAAGGAAGGAATATAAACAATACCAACAAACAACGAATATGTTCTTTCCGTGGTTTCCGCGCAAGTGAATCAGTAAAAGCATGGTCTGCAGCAAACTGGAACGGGGGCGAGAATTGAGTAAATTGCGTTGTTCGGCATTGCAGCCATTTTAGCTTCTGATTAAACTGGGCGACGGATAATTAATCAGGACGCACAACACAAGGAAGCCTCGCATGGACCAAACAAGCCCCACACCGATAGCCGCCCCTCAAGGAGAAAATACCAAACAGCACGCTGTGCGTTTTCATGGGCGGGGCGCTGAGTATTTCGGTATCTGGATCGTCAACATACTTTTAACCATCATTACCTTAGGTATCTATTCGGCCTGGGCAAAGGTGCGCACAAAGCGCTATTTTTATGGCAATACCGAGCTCGATGAAAATCGCTTTGACTATCTTGCGACACCAGTGCAGATACTCATTGGCCGCATAATCGCTGTTGTTTTAGTGTCTTTGTGGGCATGGATGAGTTCTTTTGAACCGCTCGCAGCAACGCTTTTGCTTGTTGCCTTGGGCCTTGTCTTTCCGGTGCTTATGGTGCGCAACCTGCGCTTTGATATGCGAATGACGCGCTACAGGAATATCCGCTTTAATTTTGTCGCAAGTTATAAGGAAGCATACAAAGTGTTCCTGTTAAAGCCTGCCATGGCTTATCTGGCGATGCTTCTGGGTATTGTTCTGCTGGTGCTAATCAGCAAGGTGTCTAGCGTGCTGGCAGGCCTGCTCAGTTTGCCATTGCTGTTTATTGGCGGGCCAGTTCTGTTTGCATGGGTGAACAAGCATTTCTCCCAGTTTATCGTCCAGCACACTTATTATGGAAATCAGCGCTTTGATGCACAGCTGGATACGCGCAAGTTTGCCAGTGTTAGCCTGAAAACCCTGTTTTGTGGTGTGCTTGCTTTTTTGGTATTAAGCATTGTTCTCGTTCTTATCGCATGGGCCGGTGGCATGATGAGCGGCTTGGCTGAGTTGAGTTCGAGCCTCGATCAATCTACTTCGCCCAAAGCAGCAAGCGGGTTTATATCTGTATTAGTGTTGGCTTGGTTTGTAATGATCGTAGTTGGCTTTTATGTGCATGCTTATTACTTTGCCCACATTCGCAACTATGTGTTTTCACAAACACGTTTAGAGCAGACGATACAATTGCGCTCAGCAATGACTCCCATGGGCTTCGCGATGCTAATTATCACCAACTTGTTGATGGTCATCTGTTCGCTGGGCCTTGCCAGACCCTGGGCCGCTGTGCGTTACAATCGCTATCTATCTGACGCAACAGCGGTAGAGGGCGATTTGAGTTTAGCGGCTGCACAAGACACAAACGACGAACAAAGCAGCGCCATTGCAGATGAAGTGACTCAAGCTTTTGATCTAGACATAGGTATTATCTAGCGTGCTGCAGCATAGTGCAGCGCAGGAAACGCTGTCGGGAGTCGCTTTGCCTCCCGCCTCTGCGCTGCGACACAAGGCTGAAGTGAGGCTGTTTCCCAACGGCGAGCTGGTTTGTGCCGCGGGCGAGCAGCGCTTCGCAGCTCATATTCACGAGCTGCGCATTAGTGAGGCTTTAGGGAATATTCCACGGAGTGTTGAGTTCGCGAATGGCTGGAGCTTTACCGCGGACAACCAGGCTGCATTAAACGAGTGGCTAAAAAAACACCGTACCGAAGGTTGGATCTCGCGCTTGGAATCCAATCGCAAAGCTATTGTGCTTGCAGTGCTGGTCACTTTGATTTTTGGATACTGGATGCTTAACGATGGTATTCCCGCTATATCACATAGTATCGCTAAGGCGCTTCCCGAATCGGTTGGAAGGTATGTAGGTGAAAAAACGCTGGCTTTGCTGGATGACGGTGCCTACTTTAGTGAATCCGAGGTTGCTGAAGATCGCCGTGTGAAGCTGAAGGCGCTGATGTCGGAAATCGCTATGGAGCATGCAGGAAGCGGAAACCCCGAGCCAAATTTGATTTTTCGTCAGTGGCAGGGGCAGCCCAATGCATTTGCCTTGGCTGACGGCACCATCATACTGACTGATTCGATGGTTGGGCTGGCCGAAGATGATAGCGAGCTTGAGTCAGTGTTGCGGCATGAAATGGGGCACCTTTACTATCACGATGTAATGACGCAGTTGGTACAAGCCTCAATTATGTCTATTCTGGTAGCTTATCTTGTCGGGGATATTGCCGGTGTAGGCGATTTGCTTGCAAGTACCGCAGCCTTGGGTATCTCGATGGGCTATTCGAGGCAAGCAGAAATACGAGCAGACGAATTTGCGGCCAAGGGAATGCATCGGCGCCACGGTACAATCGAGGGCATGCTGCGTATTTACGAGCGTTTCTCAGCTATCCAGCCAGATGTCGCCTCGTGGTTAAGTTCCCACCCCGACACCCGGCATCGTGTCGAGCACATTAAAGCGCTGCATGGTCAGCCCTGAAGCGCGTAACGCGTTTAAACTGCAGGTCGCATAAACGCGTCTATCTGGGTAGCTAAACTACTGTGCAGGTGGCCTTCAAGTTCATCAAGGTCTTTTTCAAGTACACTCAAGTAGGTATTGGCCTGGCCCGTATTTAAACGCTTGTTAAGTGCAAAGTACTCAACCTCGGGTAGCTTCTTGTCTTTACGAGGAACGATTTTCCAGATCACACAATCCGCATCGATGCATTTAAATTGTTGCGTGGAATACTCACAAAATGCGTCTATGTATTGAGCCCCTTCGGGCCCAAGGCAGCCGGGTTCAACGCGAAAAACCACTGTGAGTTTTTTATCTTCGGGTATGCTTACCGGCATAAGGAACTACAACCTTTTGACTCGAAAGTGGCCTTAGCGAGATACTTGCTGGGTTCGCCTAAAACCTGAATTTCGATGAAACGTAATTTAGTAATAAATATAGGCCAGATATGGGCTAAACGACAGCACTAATGTAGCGCAAAAGCGGAAAATACCCTAAGACTTTGCTATGCTCAATAGTAATTCAACATTAGGCGCGACACGTGCCTGTTTCTTATCTTTGCGTCGAGTCGGTTAGTCTTTTGGATTTGATTTTTAATAAGTGGCTGTTAGCTTGCCTTGAAACCGCCACCCTGATGCTGATAGCGCTTATGTTTTATCAGATCCGACGTCAGTATTTACGTTGCGC
>JBFJVR010000191.1:0-5687 GCA_041624095.1 Oleiphilaceae bacterium | reverse complement strand
GCTATTTAATTCACCGCAAAACGCCTACACCAAAAAATTATTGGAAGCGGCCTATTTTTACTCCTCATGAAAGCAGCATAAATGTTAATCTGAGGCTCGAAAGAATGATCACCAAGGGTGCACTATGGGATTTTTAGCAGGAAAGAAAGTACTTATTGTAGGCATAGCCAGCAAGCTATCCATTGCCACCGGTATTGCCAATGCTTTTTATCGTGAAGGCGCTGAAATCGCCCTGACCTACCAGAACGACAAACTGAAAAAGCGTGTCGAAGAATTTGGTAAACAATGGGATGCCAGTATTATTCTGCCCTGTGACGTGGCTGACGATAGCCAGATCGAAGCCGTATTTACCGAGCTGGAAAAGCAATGGGGCGGCATCGACATCGTCGTCCACTCAGTCGGCTACGCCCCCGCTAATGAATTGGACGGTGACTATGTAGACGCCACCACTCGCGAAGGTTTCCGCATTGCCCATGATATCAGTTCATACAGTTTTGTCGCCTTGGCGAAAGCCGCACGTAAACTAATGCAAGGCCGTCAAGCATCGCTACTAACTCTGACTTACCTCGGTGCAGAGCGAACCCTGCCAAACTATAACGTCATGGGGCTAGCCAAGGCCAGCCTGGAGGCAAACGTGCGTTATATGGCCTCGAGCCTTGGGCCGGAAGGCATACGGGTCAACGCCATATCGGCAGGGCCCATTCGCACACTGGCCGCTTCTGGCATCAAAAGCTTTAGAAAAATGCTCGCTGAAAACGAAAAGCAGACCCCCCTCAGACGAAATGTCACTATAGACGAAGTAGGCAACGCTGCGGCGTTTCTTTGCAGTGATCTGGCGAGCGGTATTAGCGGCGAAATTCTTTACGTCGATGGTGGATTTAACACAACGGCAATGCGCGCCTTAGACGAAGAATAACAGGCTGTTAAAACGCAATGGACGAAACGATTCGATGCCCGGTGTTTATCAGGCGCGTCAAACAGGGACTGCGTCACTGAAAGACATCATGTAAATCGTTAGTCTAGCGCTCTAAGCTTACCGGACCCTCATTACAATTATGGATATCGTGCAGTGAAAGGCCTACTGTCTAGTTTTTTACTAATAATTTGTTTTATGTTTTCAGGCTGCGCCAACATCGCTGGCGCCTCAAAGTCGTCCACATCGCTATTCAGTTTTCTCGGTATATCTGAGCTTCCGGACTGGTATATTCGTAGTAAATATAGCTACCCTGACTCGCAATGGATCGAAAATGACTTTGGTTTGAAAGTACATTATCGCGACCTTGGCGAAGGCCCGGTTGTGTTACTTTTGCATGGCGAGCTTTCTTCGATGCATACTTGGGAAGGCTGGATCAGTACGCTCAGTCAGACCCATCGAGTGATCGCTGTAGACTTACCCGGTTCTGGGCTAACCGGTGCGCCCCACTGCGTCGATGACCCTGCGGACACCTGTCCGGAGAACCTGAATGAAGATTATATTAGGCACACCTTGTATTACTTCATTGAAGATCTGGGTTTACGTAACTTCAGTTTAGTCGGCAGCTCTTACGGTGGTTACCTTGCGGCACGCTATGCGCTGGATAACCCGCACAGGGTAGATAAATTGACTCTGGTTGCGCCAATGGGATATCAACAAGAAGTTCCGGATATGCTCGACTACATGACGGCTCCCGGCTTTGACTTTCTCAATAGCTATATCCAACCAGCTACGGTAATTAGCACTGTAGTGGGTGAGCTTTACGCCGACAGCGAAAATCTCCAACAAGCCCAACTTGAGCGGTATATCCATCTCGCGCAAAGCGACGGCGCACACCGAGCCAATGTCGAACAGCTTAAGCTGGTTCGTACACTCATGGAGCACGGCACACTGGCGGACTTCAGTAAAATAAGCAACAAAACCTTAATTATCTGGGGTGAATACGATAATTGGGGAGACTTTAAGCACGGTGCACGCTGGACAGAAGAAGTCGATGGAGCCTTGCTGGTAAATCACACCTTTTTGGGCCACATCCCTATGGAAGAAAGCCCTGACAACACCATTGCCGACGTCGTCGCGTTCTTAAATGATGATCCGCTTCCCTCGCTCGAAACAGGCGGTACCGATGGCAGCTTTACCATTAAGGATGCGGTGAAAGGGCTTGATCAGGAATCTCTGTTTGGCCCACCTAAATAAGCCAAAAATCCTTGCTCTGTAAAGCAGAGGCTCTGTCTTAAGGTTCACGCTTTAGGGTCTGGCTTAAGCGCCTCGCGAACCTCTATTCGGGATTCCCGTCATCGGTAAGAAGCCCCTGGATGCATCTCTCCATCCTGGGCCTACTGGCAAGCAAAATGCGCAACTAAGCAAATACCGCAACAAACGGAATGCACTTCGCCATTCATATTGCTAGTCTGGTTTAACTGTTAGATGCCAATGACACATCATCTTATTTTGAGGACGTAGCGTGATCCCCATCCAGCGTTCAATGTCTATCGAGTCTTGGGCTTATCTGATATTGCTGTCCCTGCTGTGGGGTGGCTCGTTCTTCTTTATTGAACTGTTACTGCCGGCGCTGAGCCCGTTTTATATCGTCAGCTTCAGACTGGCTTTAGGGGCACTTACGCTATGCGCGATAATATATTTTATGCGACTCGAGCTGCCCTCTGAACCACGAGTCTATTTAGGATTCGTTGTTATGGGCCTGCTTAACAATATTATCCCATTTAGCCTTATCGTTTGGGGTCAGACACAGCTAACATCGAGTATGGCATCTACACTGAACGCCACTACCCCTTTGTTTACAGTGATGATCGCAACAAGCTTTTTAAAAGATGAGCGAACAGATGCGCTCAAACTAGCCGGCGTGTTTCTCGGGTTCGCCGGAGTAGCATACATGATGAGCGACCAGCATTCTGTTGGTGAGGGTAACAAGGTATTAGCGATGTGCGCTATTTTGGGCGCGGCGCTTTCCTATGCGATTTCGGGGGTATTTGGTCGCCGATTCCAGCGTTACCGCGTGAAGCCAATAGTCTCTGCGGCCGGCCAGCTTTGTACCGCTAGTCTGATACTGCTGTTCACAACACCTTTCGTTGCTCCGGTAGATTTAAGCGCGTTAAGTGCAACTAGCTGGATAAGTCTTGCCGGGCTCGGCTGCCTCTCAACCGCACTGGCCTATGTTTTGTACTTCCATATACTGGGGACCTCAGGTGCAACAAACGTACTATTAGTCACTTTTTTAGTACCGGTTTCAGCCAGCGCGCTGGGTATCATGTTCTTAAACGAACAGCTGACCAGCACACTGTTAACGGGTATGTCGGCTATTGCACTGGGCATAGTATTGATCGATGGAAGGCTTGTCCGGTTCATTCGTTCACAAACACGCATCAATTAAGATGTTTGGCCATACTGAGTTTCCAGTCTATGATTTGTGTACCGTCTGATTCGTAGAGCAGTAAGCCGGCGAGAAAACCTTCGCTATGAGGCCTTACCCAGCGCACCTCAGCGGTAAGCCGATACACCTCATCTTTCGCATCGATTTCGACGACCATAGTGTGAATCGCTCCGGCTTGTAACTTTGAGTCCATCAGCACTTGTATCCCATTGGCTGATAGATCTACTGCCTCGCAGCGCTCTACCTTTGCAGGCGTTGCGTCACCCGGTTCGCTTGACACTACTTCGATGAAAATTTCAGCGCCCAGGTTCAACCGCGCTTCTTCGCGACGCTCATCGACATCAAAAAATTGACCTACATGCTCATCTTTCATCCTTTTAGACCTCTATTTAGACATGCGTATTCTGCTGACTACGCGTTCCAGGCTTGCCTCAAACTCGGCACCGTCACTTAGCACCTCTATTTCACCAGCAACCATCATCTCTATCAGTTGTGGCTCAATAAACTCGATTTTTCTAATCCCCAGTTTGTCCACAAACACATAGCGTTTGGTGGCAGAAAATTTAACCGCAAGCTTGTAGCGAAGCTTTTCGCCGTTGTTATCAACCGCGATCCACGCACCCAAATGCAAAGACGACAGCACTTCAATGGCCTTGCGTTCTTTCTCCAGGCGCTTTTTCTCATCTTGTTTTAACTTTATTTGCCGCGTGCGCTGCGCAATATCGTCGGCACGTTGCTTCGCTTCGGCGTCAGCCTTTTCTTGTTGCTTGAGCAGATTTTCAGCTTCCGCTTGCGCCTTCTCAGCTGCTTTAGCTCGCGCTTCACTTTGTGAGGCTGCGACCTTCTTCAACCCGCCCAGTGTGACAGACAGTACTTTTGCGAGCGTCGACTCAGCTTCCAGGCGCTTTAAAGTCTTTTGTTTTAGCGCATGATGATACTCCGCAAAATTACACTGCCAGATTTTCATTCCCAAGTAGTTACACCAAAGTACTTGCCCTAGTTCCTCGAAGCGGGCTGCTACCTGTATGCGAACGGTGCTGTCTGGCAGACTATACTCGAACCACTCATTCCCACTCGGAAACGCTTTGCCACTTCCTTGTGAAAAATCTGCCATATCGTCTGCTTTTTTGAGTATGCTGAAGAGCCCACCTTCTGTGGTGTTTTTCTGCAACAGGGCCAGAATATCTGCTTCCATAGCCTCCCAGGTTACGGCGGGTACAGTTACGCTTACGGCGCTTAACTCTGCTTCCAGCTCATCGAGGATCACACCGGCTTTCTTAAAGCCCGCTTCTCCTTTGCGACAAAAAACCTGAAACATATCATTCAGCAACTGCGCATAAACCGTATCTGTACTCTCACCGGGTACCGATTGAATCGATAAAAACTGGCTATATGCCGGGAAGAAATAGCTTTCTATAAAGCGCTGAACCGACAATGGGATAATACGGTTAACAAAACGCTGATTGATCTCGGCTTGTGCTTTCGCATAACAGAACCGTTCGTGAGCATGCAGCTGCTCCGCGGCTTCAATTCGTTCCTTTATCTTATGGCATTTAGCCTTGTGGGCTTCAAAAAACACACACCATTTTTCGTTCAAGAGTGCTAAGGTATGCCTGTCGAGAGAAGCGTAATCTGCCAAGTGGTCACTGATTTCATTAAGCAAATTAAGATAAATTGTTTTCGATCGCTCGGGTGCCGCAACCCAGGGCAACGCGTCGCCGCCTATTTTTTCGATCAGCGCCATCAAAACCTGAAAAGCTGCCTCATCTTGTCTGCAATAGAGCAGGTAAAAAAGAGAATAGCGCCAACGACTAATAATATCGTTGATTTCAGGCGCTAGTTTGTTTTTTCTTAGCCAAACATCCATCAGCCGGTCCAAAACGAATGCTGTATTCAAACAGGCTTGTGACAAACTCGGCCGTTCATAGCTGGCGTGCAATGTGGCTATAAGGTTGTCGGCATAGTGCTTCGTTCCCGAGCTAAGGTCCTTAAACAGGTTGAGCACATCGTTTGGCGACAATTCCGACGCGTCGGTGCAATACCGTAACTCGGGAACACGTAAAGAGCTGGCAACCAGTTTAATTGAGGAATAATCGAATACTGACTTGGGTTCGATGATGACAATCTCTATGAAAAAATATGGCGTAACAGGTTTAAGGACTCACGAAAGTCACTTGCTGCATCATTCTTATATATTATAGTGTGATTCTAGGAAGTCGCTTATATTTTAGTTTTATCGTATAGATCACGTCACAAAGCAGATGCCGTTGCAATACACCACTGAATAACGCAACATTAGCTATTTGGCATGGACGCGCGGCT
>JBFJVR010000190.1:0-5690 GCA_041624095.1 Oleiphilaceae bacterium | reverse complement strand
TTTGAATGGGGAAAGTGATGGTGCAGCTTATAAGCTTGAACTCGTTGCTGAAGGTTTGGGTGTACCGTGGGCAATGGCTGGGGTAGGCGACACCACGATTTTCATTTCCGAGCGAGGCGGCAGTGCAAAACTGCTTAACCGGGTAACAAGGGAGCTGGAGTCGGTAAGCGGTTTACCGAAGGTGTATGCCTCTGGGCAGGGTGGTTTGCTTGATGTTGCCGTAGACGGAACTTATAAGCCCGGCGACTGGTTATATTTTACTTATAGCAAGCCGAAAGGCGACTCTGCAGCTACCGCTTTGGCGAGGGCCAAATTGCAAGGCACGCGCTTGCGAGAATGGCAGGATTTGTTTGTGAGTGAAGACCCTGGCGATACCAGTCGCCACTTTGGGAGTCGCATTGCTTTCGACGGAAAGGGTCATGTTTATTTCGGTATTGGTGATAGAGGCGAGCGAGAGCTAGCGCAAAATCTGGGGAATCATGCCGGGTCGATAATTCGACTGAAGTTGGATGGCTCCGTCCCCTCCGATAACCCCTTTGTGGGCAAACAGGGCGTCAAGCCCGAAATATGGAGTTATGGCCATCGTAACCCGCAGGGTTTGGCTTTCGACCCTGGCACAACACGCCTGTGGGAAGTCGAGCATGGCCCAAGAGGAGGGGATGAGATTAACCTCGTCGCGGCCGGTAAAAACTATGGCTGGCCAGTCATCTCTTACGGTAAAGAGTACTGGGCACCGCTGCAGGTGGGCGAAGGCACCGAGCGCGAGGGCATGGAACAGCCGATTAAATACTACAGCCCTTCGATTGCCCCCGGTAGCTTGTTGGTCTACTCCGGTAAGGCCTTCCCTCACTGGCAGGGCAATCTCTTTGTTGGTGCTTTAAAACTGACCCACCTGAACCGCGTTATTTTGGATAAAAGCGGTCGCGCGCAGGGCGAAGAGCGACTGTTTCAGGGATTGAATGAGCGCATACGCGCCTTGTACCAAAGCCCCGAGGGTTGGATTTATCTTTCAAGCGATAGCGGTAAAGTCTATGTGTTGCGGCCGGACTCAGAACAATAAGAGGGGGAATAAAAGAAGTAACAGCAGAATTTTTAGCTAATTAGTGTGTAACGGAAAAAAGAAAACCGCCCTTGCGGCGGCTTTCACTACTTCAACGATGCATTAACTGCATATTAAAGCAGAAGGCATTAAGCTGCGCGACGACGCGAGAAGCCAATACCAACTAAGCCCAAGGCCAACAAAGCCAAAGTACCTGGCTCAGGTGCTTGAGTTGAGCTTTCTGGAATGACGATAGTGCCTGTCCAGTTAGCATCACCTGAGTTCCAGTCTGCCCAGTGTACAGAAGTCATGCCACTGATGGTATAAGTGTGTGTACCCGCGCTCAGGCCAGTCAGCGTTGCACCCTGCCAACTAGAAATGCCGCAGCAAGGGTCGCTCAACGAGGTGTAAGAGCCTGTCGTAGTGTTATCTGCATAAAAGAAGTTATCGCCCAGTGTCAATTCACTTGGCATTACAGCGGTGCCCATGCCGAAGGCGACGGTTTGCGCGCCTAGCGTGATCGAGCCTTGATTAAAACCACCGCCATGGTAAGAGGCCATCCAGATGGTGACGCTGCCGGGTGTGCCGGCGTTGTGGGTACCCATACCGATGGTGTGAGCGAATGCAGCGACTGGCATCAGCAGAGCTGAAAGTAGTCCTAAAGCTAATAGTTTTTTCATGGTGTTCTCCCTGTATTTAGGTGTTATTGAGTGTGCCCGCGTGGCTCAATACTACCCCTTCATATTCCTTCAACTTGCAGTGCAGACTAAATTACAACACATCGTTTGCGGAGGGTGTTAGCACGGTCTTTGCGGATCGATTAACAAAAAGCAACATTTGGGCCATGTTTGATTGCATGTGTATATAAATCTATTTAAAACAGGGGTTTAAGGTTTTGTGTGAGGGTTTGCTCAAGTTTTAAATGTTACAATTTGTAAATAAAGCTGACGTTTATATCGAGCGGTTTGTAATTTTCCCGGTTGTTTAATTAGCTGAGCTTCTTGAAAATTGCACAAGCTCTTAGCCTGATTGTTGTTATCAACCATCTTCGGTAGCGTCTAACGGTACTCGGCGTTAACAGGCAGGGCAGGGTCGGTATATCTATACTATTATTGATTGCGTATCACGCATTGCTTCCGCCACCGATTGGTAACCGTCTGTATGTTAGAACCCAGTACCACTATTCATGCCGAAAAGTCCCAGTGGCTTTCTTTGGTGCTGCCACTAGTGGTGATTGTTTTGGTGGTGTTGGGAATCTATATCGACCACCTGAACCGAGCTCACTTAGTAAATGACGCAAGGCAGGAGGCCCGTAACGAATTGAGCGTGCTCAGAGTTAAGCTGGAAGGTGTAATCAATGCCAATATCCAGACGGTCAGAGGGCTCTCGGCTGTTATATCGAATCATCCGGAGATACAGCAAAGCGAGTTTGAGCAAATTGCACGACGTATTGTTGAAAGCAATACACAGATAAAAAACATAGGTGCTGCACCAGATATGGTGTTAAGCATGATTTACCCCTTAAAAGGCAACGAAAAAGCACTCGGCTTAAATTATCTGACTCACCCTCAGCAGCGAGACCAGGCTGTTCTGGCACGCGATTCAAGGCAGATGGTGATTGCGGGGCCTTTAAATCTTGTGCAAGGCGGAGTTGGCCTGATAGCGCGAATTCCGGTGGTGCTTGGCGATGAGGATACCCGGTCTGATCGGTTTTGGGGCCTGCTGTCTGTGGTCATTGACATGGAGAAAGTTTATCAGGAGGTCGGGTTAAGCGAATTCGACAATACCTACCACCTTTCGTTAAGCCGCTTGGGTCACGGCATGTCGCCGCAGGTTTTCTATGGCGAGGTGCCAGCGCTTCGGTCGGGTACTGTGATAGATGACTATATTCAAATGGATATTCGCCTGCCAAACGCCGACTGGCAGCTGAGTGCGATTCCGGTTTCCGGCTGGGTATTGCCAGCGGCTAAAGTATGGTTTTCGCGTCTGGTCGTCGTGCTGGTAATAGCAATGAGTATTGCACTGCTTTTGTTACTGGTGCGATGGAGCCGTCAGCAGGCCAGTGCCGGTGCAAAAATCCAACAAAGTCGTGACCAGTTCGCAGCTCTGGTTCGTCATATGCCGGGGATCACCTATCGCTGTCTTGCTCACGACCAGCGCCCGGTTATTTTTGTAAGTGAACAGGTAGAAAAGATCACCGGCTTCGACGTAGATGCTTTTATAAGCGGAAGTCAGAAAACCTTGACCCATCTTATTCATCCAGATGATCGAGAGTCTGTCTCCAAACAACTCGCTCAGGCTTTGCGTACTAAATCTCCGTGGCAGATAAGTTATCGGATAGTCACGCAAAGCGGCGACACTCGCTACGTTCTGGATAAAGGCGTGTGTATTTACGACGCGGTTGGTATTCCGGACTATCTGGATGGGTTGATTCTGGACGTAACTGAAAAAACGCAGGCAGAGCTCGCCGCAAACGAGGTCGTTAAGCATAACCAGATTCTGGCCGAAGTTATGGTGAGTCAAGAGTTGCTCGAAGGACGCTTCGAACCAGCCAAAAAGATGCTTGCGACCAAAATGTCAGCCGGGCTGGATGTTAGTCGTGCGAGTATTTGGTTGTTTTCAAAAGATAAAAGCCGAGTAGAGTGTGCCGTTTTGTACGAGCGAGATCGAGACCGCTTTTCTGAGGGCATGGTGATTCGCAACGAAGACGCTCCCGCGTATTTTGATGCCTTGGTTCGCGATGCTCATGTGACGGCCGACAATGCACATACACACCCGGCAACGCGGGATTTTAGTGAGACGTATCTCAAGCCATTAAATATTTGTTCGCTAATCGACATCGTGATACCGGCCGGGAAAGAGGTGATTGGCGTGATGTGTGCGGAGCAAACCGGCAAAGAACGTCAGTGGACCAAAGCTGAGAGTGCCTTTGTATTTTCTATGGCTACCATGGTAGGCAGCCTGGTTGTTTCCGAAAGGCGAGATAAGGCCGAAAAAGACCTGATAAAAGCGCGGGATGAAGCCGAAGCAGCAGCAAGAATCAAGAGCGATTTTTTAGCCACGATGAGCCATGAAATCAGAACGCCAATGAATGGCGTTTTAGGGATGCTAAATGCCTTGAATGGTTTGCGCTTATCGGAGGACCAAGCGCACTATGTATCGGTAGCGAAAAATAGTGCTGCAGCCTTGCTGCATATTATTGATGATATTCTGGATTTTTCTAAGGTGGATGCCGGTAAGCTTAAGCTGGACGTGCACGATTTTGATCTCGACATTCTGGCGCAAGATGTCATGGAGTCGGTACAGTGGATGGCAGAAGAAAAAGGCTTAGATCTAATCTATGATAGCCGGAACTTGCTGGTCCAGCGGGTGGCGGGTGATTCGCATCGTATTCGCCAGATTCTCACTAACCTGCTCGGAAATGCAATCAAGTTTACCTCAGAAGGGCGGATCCTGCTCGAACTGGCCAGCCATGCTGAGGCGGGCAATGTCTGCGTTAGCATCACGCTAAGTGATACAGGTGTAGGAATTGAGGAGCAGCACTTAGACGGTTTGTTTGAGGCCTTTCACCAAGCCGACACCTCAACCACACGGGAGTTTGGTGGAACGGGTTTGGGCTTGGCCATTGTCAAAAAATTATCCGAGGCAATGGGAGGCACTGTCGCCGCAAGAAGCCGCGTGGGGCAGGGTAGTGAGTTTCGTGTTTCGCTCAAGCTTAGCGTTGAGCGCAATGAGACACCAGTATCACCTTTACCTGATTTACAAGGTAAGCGAATCGGGCTAGGGGCCTTGTCACCGGAGCGGCGTACAATCATCACGCACTATCTCGCCCTGTGGGGCGCCAAAGCTGTGCTCTTAAATATCGATGAGCAAAGCAACGGTATTGATGTTGCTGGCCTAGACTTGGTAGTAAGCGAGTTTTCGGAAAACCATCAGTTTAAGGATATGAAGTCAGACCCGGCTGCCTGTGACGTGGTTGCCGTATTGTTGATACGAGGGCTGCATTCGATGTCGACGGCAAGCCGTGATGAACAAGAAGAAGTAAGCTATCTTAGTCCATGTTTTACGCGAGAGGCCCTCGCGCAAGCGATCCAGAAAGCCTTGTCGCAGACTGGTAGTGAGGAGCCTACTGGCCAAACTGAGCAAGAAGACACGAGTATTGAGGAAAGCTCGCCGCTATTGGTGGTCGAAGATAACAACGTAAATCAGTTAGTGGTAAAAACCATGCTTGGCCAGTTGGGGTATGACTGCGACATCGCTGTTAATGGGCGCGAAGCGCTGGACATGCTTGCAGGGCAAGACGCACCTCGATACGGTTTGATACTTATGGACTGCCAGATGCCAGAAATGGACGGTTACGAAGCCACCCGCGAAATAAGGAGGCGCGAAGCCGAAAATGGCGGTGCAGCGATACCCATTGTGGCATTAACTGCCAATGCGATGCGAGAGGATCAGGCCAAATGCCGCGCAGCGGGGATGGATGATTACCTTGCGAAGCCGCTCGACCCCGAAGCCTTAAAGGCAAAGCTAGGTCTCTGGCTCAGTCGAGCCGGTTGCAGTGAGGTATCTGCGCCACCACAAGCTAAGTAATCACTATAAGTGTGAAATACACCATAAAATTTACGTCTTTATAATAGTTATTAAGAAAAGG
>JBFJVR010000189.1:0-5706 GCA_041624095.1 Oleiphilaceae bacterium | reverse complement strand
GCAGGGGGAACTGGCTTGCACTTGGAGTTCAATCGCCCCTACGCAGATAACCCTGCAAAACATGGCGCGTGCAAGGAGCCCGTCGCAGGTGGGCACGAAAATTATACCTACGATACCGTTCCCGCTGATGCAGACGACTCCTACCTGTTGTTCAGAATGAATACCAATGAAGAGCGTCAGCGGATGCCGGAACTGGGCCGCAGTATTGTGCATCAGGAAGGTGTGGCTTTGATCCGCGCATGGATTAACTCTTTGCCAGCGGCAAGTTGTTCCCCTGTGCCTTAGTTCTTCTTACGTGAAATAGTAGCGAGTGACCAGAGGTGGTCTTTAGCGCGGATGGCTTCGGACATCGGCGCTTTTTTTTTGCTTATCTGTTTTTCTTATACCTGTGTGGTCTGGCGTCTCAGGGCGCATTTACGATAGGAAAAACAGCGCGTATAGAACAGCCTCTGGCATAGGCTTGTCTCGCTTATTTTAGTTAGGTGTTCTTCCTGCTCTTAAGTGGTGTTAGTCTACTCTTAGATCAAAAATACCCGTATCCAGCTTTGCCACATTGGGCTAAAAAACAGGAAAAAACATGGATTACTCAACGATTCGCTACGCAGTGGATAATAAAATACTTACCCTAACGCTTGACCGAGCCGAGCAGCTTAATAGCTTCACTGTTGCTATGCATGAAGAGTTAGTTCATGCCTTTACGCGGGCAAGTGATGATGACGATGTAGCGGTAATCGTGGTGACGGGAGCCGGTAGGGCATTCTGCGCAGGAATGGATTTAACGGCACCCGGCAACGTGTTTGGACTCGACGAAGCCGCCAACCCGACTCTGGCGCAAATGCAGAGTGCAGAGTTTATCCCCGGAATCAGCGACACCGGCGGCCGCGTCGTGTTGAGTATCTACGAATGTAAAAAGCCCGTTATTGCGGCGATTAATGGCCCTGCTGTTGGTATTGGTGCAACCATGACGGCTGCGATGGATATCCGTATGGCCTCCGAAAAAGCGAAAATTGGTTTTGTGTTTGAGAAGATAGGCATCACCCCAGAGGCGTGTTCCAGTTGGTTTTTACCGCGCATTGTTGGCATCTCACAAGCACTTGAGTGGGTTTATACCGGTGAAGTGTTTGGTGCCGATGAAGCGCTAGACAAAGGTTTTGTGCGTTCTGTGCACGCCCCGGAAGCATTGCTTGATGCGGCCTATGAGCTGGCGAGAAAAATGATCAATAAATCACCAGTGTCAATGGCGCTTGCCAGGCAAATGATCTGGCGCTTGTCTGCTGCCGGGCACCCTAGAGAAGCACACAATGTGGATTCCCTGGCGATCTTCTATGCCAGTCGCGGCGATGGTAAGGAGGGGGTTGCATCGTTTCTGGAAAAGCGAAAACCGGAATTCACCTCGAAAGCATCGCAAGACATGCCAGCGTTCTATCCTTGGTGGTGAGCTAAAATAGCGCTTTGAGTAAATATGGCTAAACGTAAAATTGTGACACCGGTTCACACGCGGTATTTACTTTATATTCGCAAGCTCGTTACCCTTGTGCCCCGCATTTTTTCAAGGCGTCGATAAGTAAAAGCTATGCAAGCAAATCCAATGAATGAACTGAGCCGGCTATTCCAGAGTGGACTTGCTTCTCTTCAGCGAGGGCAGGCGGCCGCTGCAAAAGATATTTTTAATCAGCTTTTGGCAAAAGCGCCCAACCATCCTGAGGTCTGCCACTATCTGGCTTTGTCGGAATATCAGACAGGTAACCATGGCAAAGCCGAAACGCTGCTCCGTCGAGCCTTAAAAATTAAGCCTGACTATTGGCAGGCGCACAATAATTTAGGCGTCATTCTGAAGGAGCAAGGCAAGCTAGAACACGCTAAAACTGCATATAAGAAACTGTTGAAGCATGTGCCGGATTATGCCGATGCGCGCAGCAATCTCGGCATAGTATTAAACGAACTCGGTGATGAAAACGCTGCCAAAGAGCAGTTCGAAGCGGCGATTGGACTACAGGCAAACCATGCGGATGCAAACAACGCTCTGGGAGTTATTTATCGGAATCAAGGGGATACACAGGCGGCGATTAACTGTTTTAAAAAAGCGATTTCGGTCGCGCCTAATCATGCAGAGGCACAAAATAATCTTGGTAATGCTTACCAAAGTGTCGGCAATATAGATGAGGCGATTAAACAGTTTTCTCTAGCGCTTAAAGTAAACCCCCGCTATGCCGAAGCCCACTGCAACTTGGGCACGGCTTACCAGAATGTGGGTCGTTTACTCGACGCTAAAAGAAGTTTCGAGACGGCATTAAAAATTGACCCCGGCAATGCCGAGTTTCTGTTTAAGCTTGCCTGGAACTACCACGAAAGATGCGAGTACAGCGAGGCCAGTAAGTACTACCAGGAAACCTTGCGCATCGACGAACATCATTTGGATGCCCATAGTAATCTGCTAATGCTTAATAACTATATTCCCGAGCTGTCGCGAGATGCCTTGTTCCGTTTGCATCAAGACTGGGAAAAACGCCTTCCCGAACACCTTAAAAGAGTGCAGTCGAAGGCTAAAGCAGCAGATCTGGCGGTTAAGAAAAAGTACCGTATTGGTTACGTGTCTCCCGATTTTAGGCGTCACTCGGTGGCCTTCTTTTTTGAGCCCTTGCTTGAAAATCATAATAGAGACCGATTTGAAATACACTGCTATTACAACAATCATCTCGAAGACGATGTGACCGAAGGCTTGAAGGCACTCGCTGATGGATGGGTCAACACCCTTAATATGGATGACCAAACGCTGGCCGAAAAAATCCGACAAGACGGAATTGATATTCTAGTTGATTTGGCCGGCCACACAGCGCTGAACAGACTTCGCACTTTCGCCTTGGCGCCCGCGCCGGTTCAGCTCAGCTGGTTGGGTTATCCGAACACCACGGGGTTGAGCACCATTGCATATCGTATAAGCGATGCATTTGCCGACCCGGAAGGGCACAGTGAGGCCTTCCATAGTGAGGAGGTGCTTCGAATGCCGAAGGGCTTTTTGTGTTACAAGAGCAAAGAGCAAGTGCCTGTCGAGAGGAAGTCAGGCGCAAAAGATAAAGCGGCAACCACCTTTGGTAGTTTCAATTATCTGCCAAAAGTGAATAGCCATGTTGTCAAAACCTGGGCCACGCTGCTTAAACGCATGCCCGAAGCGCGACTGCTAATTAAAAGTAAGCAGTTAGCTGATGCAGGCATACGCGAATCTTTTCTCCGTCAGTTTACTGAATGGGGTGTAAAGAAAGACCAACTGGACCTTCGGGCCTCGACTGTGTCTGCTGAAGAGCACTTGGACCTGTATAACGAAGTCGATATAGCGCTTGATCCTTTTCCGTATAATGGCACCACAACGACATTTGAAGCACTGTGGATGGGTGTGCCGGTACTCACCCTATGCGGCGAAGCACACGCATCGAGAGTGGGTTATAGTATTTTATCGCAGTTGGGTATGGATGAATGGGTCGCGCACTCAGAAGAAGAATACATCGAAAAAGCCATTACACTAAGCCAGCAGAAAAAAGCCTTGGGCCAGCTGAAGCGCGAGCTTAGGCAGAACCTGGCAGACTCTCACCTATGTGATGGGCAGCGTTTTACAGCCGACTATGAAGCTCAACTTGAGGGGGTAATAAAAACGCTGGCCCGTTAGCGGCAGTCCCAAATGGCTTTGAGTAGCGGTTGAAATTTTTCGGGCAACCACCAGTTAGTTTGAAAGCAAGGGGTGTCGGCTGGCAACGTTGGGTTGTACAGAACGATTAACGACCGGTTTTCGAGCTTTGCCTGGTTGATATATTGACTCTGTGTTGCCAGAAACAGCTGCTCAAACGAGCCATCGGCGATGGCGCGTGTTAAACCGAGTTCTAATTGTTTAGCTAACTCTGGTCGGTGTTTGCTGACAAAAAAGTAGACCGGGTGTGGGTAAAACAGCATCAGGTTGTCGGCTATGCTCAATTCGTTCTGGTGGGCTTCGAGCTCTCCCCAGATTTCATTCACCCCCCTGTGGAAGTAATCAAAGCGCCCGATTTTAAGCAGTTCGAATAGCTTTTCATATTTAACATGGGTCACGACCTTCAGGCTATTTGCGGCATAAACCGGAAGATCACCCCAATGCTTTCCATGCCCCCCGGTGTATGCACGTAATTCTCTTATGCTGCTGATTTTACTTATGTCAGGGTGTTTTTCCTTAGTAACCAGTAACAATCGGAGGCCCAGAATACCTTGGTAAATAGGGATTCTAATCGGGATCATCTGGCTTTCCCTTGCTTCATTCGTGGACATCCATTCCAGATCGAGACGACCGGCGATCACTTCCAGCTCGCCACGAGCCTCGTTCATGCTTTGCCGTTCGGGCGCGATAATTTCGTAAGGAGTGTCGAGCTTACTGTTCGCAAGATCCAGCAGTTTAGCCCCGTAGGCATAACGTGCTTGTTGCTGGTAATGTTTGATAGTGGCAGGCTCAGCCTGAGCTAAAAAGCCCCAAGACATTAGCAGGGCCAAGCACGTTAATTTTGTGCCTAGCATGGTTTTATAGTTTTCGAGCGATGCGTTTAACACAAGATAGAGACCGATGAGATATGTTTACTAAGTATAGTGTAGAAAGTGATACCTCGCTCATGAAGTTGGTTTCGTCCGAGTTGGAAAAATTACTTGATTCGGGTTGGCTGCTGCTACAAGTAAGGCGATGAACGCCCACAGTGAAATGCTGCAGGCTCTTAGTTTAGCGATATGAGCAACGCACGACTACTTGATCTTATAGTCGTATCGAACAGGGAAGCCTTTGCGCATGACTAGCAGTTTTACGGCTTCTTCAATTTGAAGCGTTTCCCATAAAGGGTTGTGGGCATCATGCACAAAGGCTTCATTAACACGAAGCACGACGTCACCCTTTCGTAGCCCTAGTACCTTATAGAACTCTTGATTTTCAGTGTCTTTGAGTTTTAAGAGGTGAACGCCATCAATCTCGTGCTCGGCGGCATAAAAATAGGTTTCTAGTTCTTCTTGGCGGCTTAACTGGTCGTTTACCCACTGTCGCGATAGGCTCATTTCTCCGGTCGGTTTTATCTCCCGATATTTATTAGCGGGCGCTTTGTCGTTTGATTGCTCGCTATCTATTGCTTTTGGCTCAAGGCTTGTGAAAGTGTTGAAGTTATCCTTTAACAAGGCTTGGTCGTCATGTTTGCTCTTCAGTGTAATGATTTCCAATTGGCCTCGATGCTCTATAAGAATTCGAGTATCTTCAATTCTGACCAACCTAATATTTTCATTTAAAGCTTCGCCTGTTGCATACGTTCGAATGTCGCCAGTTTCCACGTATTCCAAAATAGCGGAGGATTCCTCGGCTTTATTCCTGACAGATGTCGCTAATAGATGAATAGGGAGGTTCGAAAGTGGGGGGGGTACCTCAGCTAGCCGGCTTAATTCTCGATCAATATAGTAGCTAAACCCCTCGACAGTTTGTGGACCTTTAACGTAAAGGCCATTGATAAATAAAACTGGGACATTTCCAAGTCCAAATTGTTGGCCAAGCTTGATATCCGCTTCGATCAAATCTTTATACCTAAGCGTAGTCAGACAACTTGAGAAGGTTATTTTATCGAAGCCAAACTGACTAGCGATATCGAGATAGCGCTCATTATTTAACTGATTGATGTCTGCATAAATGGCACTTTGGAATTCCCAGGGTGCACCAAACTC
>JBFJVR010000188.1:0-5714 GCA_041624095.1 Oleiphilaceae bacterium | reverse complement strand
TGCGCGGTAGAAGCGATCACCATATTTATGGCGCTGATATCACTGATGGCGGCATTGATATCGTCAAATGAGCGCTTCACCTTGCCCGCGACATCGACCGTTTGATCTGACCTGTGGCGGCTCGAAGTGATAGCGTCGACCGCATTTTTGCTTCCGCTTTGTAGACGGTTGATTATATCCTGTATCTGCTGCGTCGACTGCTGCGTCTTTTGTGCCAGCGTCCTGACTTCATCTGCGACTACCGCAAACCCTCGACCTGACTCGCCCGCCCTAGCCGCCTCTATGGCTGCGTTCAATGCCAACAAGTTGGTTTGTTCCGCAATTGTTTCTATCACTTCTAATACGTTAGAGATTTCTTGGCTGTCCTGACTCAATACGCCAATAACCTGCTCGGCCTTCAGTACTTCAGCCGCCAAGCCTTGTATCGCGACCTGACTTTCACCTACGACGCGCTCTCCTTCTTCAGACGACTGCTGTGTGGCTTGGGCTTTGTCGGCAGCGGCTTGAACATTACCCAGTGTTTCTTGTGCGGAGGTTGCCATCTCGGCGATAGCACTCGCCCCTTGCTGTATTTCCTCATGCTGGTTAGCGATCCGTGTCTGGGAATTGACTGAGGATCTCGCTAATTCAGCGGAGGCCTCATGCAATGTCGCAACGCTGCGATTGAGGCTCTCGAAAGTACGCTGCAACTTTTCAACAAACAGATCAAACCACTTCGCCAGTTCCCCCAGTTCATCCTGCTCTTTCCGGTTCAAACGTTGCCTTAGGTCTCCTTCACCTTGAGCAATATCTTTTAGCATCACCACGGTATCGTCGATCGGCCGCACGATATTCATCGACAATAACATCCCCGCTCCGCCTCCGACGAGCAGCACCACAAACAAGGCCACGGCACTTATTCTAACAATGGTGGCTTTAAGCTCCTTAACTGAAGACAGTGCTTCTCCAACCGCTATCTCGCTGGTGATAACCCAGTTTAGTCCGTCGATGCTTAAGGGCTTGTACGCCGAGAATACTTCGCTGCCCAGATAATTCTGATAACGCGCGAAGCCCGCCTGACCGTCTAAGCCTGAATGGGCGCCCGGAGAGTCGATACTTTGTATAGAAATAGACGAACCACTCTGAACAATGGCATCGAGGCTGGTCTGGTCCATGGCGGTGGATTGTTTTAGTTTCTGCAAATAAGCGTCTCTGTTTTGCAGCATAAAACGGCTTTCACTTCGCAGCGTAGTGTCTGGCCCAGTCAAATACGTTTCGCCGGTCTCTCTCAAGCCCACTTCTTGCCAGTTGGCATAATGGGTCATCACCTCATTAATACGTGACTCGGCTAACTGGAAAACCAGCGTCCCTATTGGCTGTGCCTCTTTGTTAAACACAGGAGACACCATAAAAAAGGCCGGTTTATTCATGTAGGGGCTATACGGTACCAGATCGGTAATAAACACCGCATCGCGCTGTTCACTTTGCTTTGCCTTAAGAAAGACATTGGCAAGAGCCGACTTTGAGAACGGGCCATCGAGCAATGAGGTGCCAAAATCCACGCGCTTCTGCACTGAATACACGATATTCCCGCTTTCAAAATCGACCAGCAGAATATCCTTCAAACCAAACTCCTGCATAAATTTGCGAAAGCTAGGATGATGATAGGCATGCGTCCCATCGAAGGTACTGTCGAACTCGGAACGGTCCTGTAACAGTTTTTGGTCCGGCTTGTTTGGGTTTGCACTCAAATAGGCAAACTGCACGGCAATATTTTGTGAGGGTAATTGCGCGAGCCATTCGTCAAAGCCAAGGGGTGGTTTGCTATTATGCTCGAGATACTCCGGGAGGAAGTGCTCTCGGTAGTAGGCCAGCAGTTTCTCTTTTTGTTCAGTCTCAGGAATCGCCCGACGCAAATACATGCGGTGACGGCCAAAACTGCGCGACATGTCTTCGAGAGCGGTAATGGCACTGTTCGTCGCCGAGTAGGTTACGATCTGCTTGCTAAGCGTCGCGAAGTAATTCTCGATATTAACTGCCGTCGCATCACGAATCGAAAGCAGCTGATTTTTTATCTGAGACTCTAGCGCCTGCTCACTCGAAGTAATTGCCCCATAGCCAATGGTAAGTGCTGTAACCAGCACCGGTACAATGGCCAAAAAGGGCATACCCACTAACAGCTTGGTTTTTATTTTCAATTTGCGGCTCGCTCATGTGTGTCGTTTTTATGATTACTCACACCACTAACCGGCTGACTGCATCAGGCTAGCGAAATCTGTCGGTCAGCAAACCTAGCTCGCGACGAAAATTGTCGGAACGGAGCACACTATCCACCTGAAAAATAATATTGTTCACTTGATGGTGGCTTTTTCTAACACCGATATGAAACGGAATGTTGGAATCTGGAATAAAATCCACTCGTCGGTAGGCAAGTTCATCCTGATAACCAAACTTGGTCGCTAAGTAAGTTGCCTGTTCTGGCATCATGACAAAAAAATCCCCCGCTTTCCGGAGCAATAAGAGATGGATCATCGTTTCAAGATTATTTGCTTCAACACGCTTAAGTTCTTTGGGGATATTATCCTGCTCCCACTCTACTCCCATTTGAGTAATAATTTTAAATGCAGCCAAATCCTTAAAACTTTCAGCGGCCTCGATACCCAAGCGATGGGGCGATGCCTTGTGATAAATCAGGTAACTGAAGTCCAGCGAGTAGGCCTTTTCGTGACTGAATACCGCATACTTTTTCCGTTTTTCTGAAGGATAGGTCAGCAGGCCATCGAGTTCCCCCTGCTCTACCAAGGTCTGTGCGCGCGCCCAAGGATATGGGTGCAACTCCACTTGATAGCCTGGAACCTGCGCAAACACCAGCCTTATGACTTCGGGGACAATACCCACAGCGCTGCCTTTGAATGCGGAGCTAATCGGAGGTTCGTCATCGACCACGCCGAACTTAAGTACCTCGACTGCGTGTGTCACTGCTAAGGGAAAAAACAACAGCAACAGCAAGAGAACGGGCTTAAAGCAGTATGTTTTCATTATTATTTATCCTGTTCGAGGCGTCATTTCGGTCAACCTGTCCCTAGTTTCACACTCCTAGCGACCGAAACATAAACTGTATCAGCATTTATATAGCAGTCGGACACGCAAATAACAAACCCAATTGACGCCCATCAAGGCTGGGGTTGGCGCTTTACCCTTACAATTTAGCTAACTCCCGAGCCAATATTGACGCTGGGTACTTAAGCATTGGCTAAACCAGAGTCAATCACGCTCCACCTGAAAAATCTAAGCAAGGAGCATATCATGACGAATAAAATTCTAGTCGTATCCGACAAAATCGATACCTGCCCGGCCGCCCTTCGCCAGGCTAGCGCAATGGCAAACATCCTGAAGGCTTCTATTCACATTGCTGTTTTTTGTTATGAAAACCTGCGTTATGCAAAACCAGAAGAGCATGCCTTAATACAGTCCCGCATCCTCGAAGCGGCGAGCGACCAAGCAGAGATCGTGATCCAAGAATGCTTTGGCAAAGAAGTCGAATATACGCTCGATGTGATCTGGGAGAAAAAGGTCGCCAAGTGGGTGAGTGAGTATTGCGATACCAATAAGCCAAGCATGGTAGTCAAAACCGGTCACCGCAGCGAAACACTGCTCTATACCCCCACTGATTGGCACATGCTACGCGAAATCCGAGCCCCATTATTGATCGCTGCCGAAAAAAAATGGCGTCACAGCCGAAATATACTGGCGGCGATTGACTTGGGTTCCAAACAGCTCACGAAGCAGGAACTGAATGAACGTATTCTGCAACAGTCAAAACAGCTAGCAGACTCATTTAAAGTCGAATTGCATGTATGCTACGTACCTCAGGTCAGCCCGGTGCTCGTCGAACTTGGCGTTCAAAACCGCAGCGATATCGAAACAAGTGCGAAGCAAACACTTGCACAGCAAATCGACCTGCTGAGTAAGAAATATGCGATTCCCTTAACGCATTTTCATATCAAGGCCGGCCAGCCCGCAAAAGTAATTCCCAGTCTGGCTGCCGACCATAACGTCTCCTTAGTGGCTATCGGTACTGTTGGACGTAAAGGCTTGGGTGCCAACATTCTGGGGAACACTGCTGAAAAAGTATTGGCACTGTTGAAAACAGATGTATTGGCCATGAAGCCGGTTTGACGCTACAGTGTGGCGCATAATTTATTCCGGTAGTCACCCCTGCGAGGTAAGCAATGCCCACCACCCCTGCGTATTCTTTGGCTCCGCTGTTAAAAGATCGTCTTCGCTTGCCGATTGTAGCGGCGCCCATGTTTCTGGCTTCAGGGCCAGAGCTCGTCATCGCTTGCTGCAAGGCCGGAGTCGTTGGTACGTTTCCGGCCTTGAACCAACGCAGTACCGAGGGGCTCGATCAGTGGCTGACGGATATTTCGGAAGCTTTGAGCCAGGATAGTTCGGGGCAAGCGCTTCCCCCTGCTCCTTATGGAGTCAACCTGATCGTACACAAAAGCAACCCGCGCCTGCAGGCGGATCTGGATATATGCATCAAGCACAAAGTGCCCCTAATCATTACCTCGCTCGGCGCGGTAAGCGAAGTCGTTGATGCAGTCCATTCGTATGGCGGCATCGTGTTCCATGACGTCATTAACGCGCGCCATGCACGCAAAGCCGCTAGCGTTGGGGTTGACGGATTAATCGCAGTTGCAGCAGGAGCAGGCGGCCATGCGGGTACGACTAACCCCTTCGCCTTAATTAATGAGATTCGACAATTCTTCGATAAAACGCTGCTGCTTTCCGGGTGTTTGTCCACCGGCCAAGATGTTGCTGCCGCACAGATGATGGGTGCCGACCTGGCCTACATGGGGACGCGTTTTCTCAATACCCGGGAATGCCGTGTCAGCGATGCCTACAAGCAGATGGTCGTCGAGTCTGCATCAGCGGATATTATCTATACCCCGGCTATTTCTGGGGTGAACGCCAACTTCATGCGCCAGAGTATAGAGGCTGCCGGCATGGATATTAATAATCTGGTCACGCCGGAACACATTGATTTTGGTGCAGAGTTGGATGACGCCCACGACACTAGCGGCAGCGAAGCTAAAGCCTGGAAGGATATATGGTCGGCGGGGCAAGGGGTAGGCAGTATCACGGATATCCCAAGCGCAGCAGAACTCATCACACGCCTTGAAGATGAATACCACTCGGCCATGTGCCAGCAAACGGATAAAGCAGCCTTGCTTGTGCAAATCAAAGCCTAGGCCACAGCACCCACGATACGTCCCTTTCCACCGCTATGGGGCCCTGCTGCTATGCAATCGGCCCACCTTGGGCCAAACTCACGACTAAATTGCTCCAAGCCTTATGCTAGAGATGCAAAACAGATAGCAATTGGCTACAGTGCTGCCTTTCGAAACACTTAGCCAGCGGACAGTTTTTCATGAACAAAATTTACATCAGCGCCCAACAATTGCTGGAAGACTCATTCAACCTTGCCCTGCAAGTTTATGAAAGCGGGTACCGCCCCAATTACATTGTGGGCGTGTGGCGTGGCGGAGCTCCTGTCGGAATCGCGGTGCAAGAGCTGCTCCATGTACTCGGCGTGGACGCCGACCATATTGCCATACGCACATCGTCATATACCGGGATAGGCGAACGCGGTAAACGCGTTCGTGTGCACGGCCTGAACTATTTGATCCGACGGCTCGAAAGCGAAGACTCGCTGCTCATCGTTGATGATG
>JBFJVR010000187.1:0-5730 GCA_041624095.1 Oleiphilaceae bacterium | reverse complement strand
TACGACCAATGCGGCGTTCATCACTCTGGCTCCCCGTTTTCGCATCTATTAATCGAGACACACCACTAATTTGGTGCGCCAGCTGCTACTAGATACGAAACAGGGCGTCCATCGGTTCAACCATTCAGCGTAAGCAGTTTAGTTAATAGCGTATTTCAGATGCACAGGTAAGCCTTTACGCATCAATACCACTGAAATCTCGTTTTCCGTTTCGAGTTTATTAAACAGGTTGTTCTGTGCTTCGTGCACCCATTCATCGTTCACCCTGAGTACGACATCTCCATCCTGTAAACCCAGAGTCTGATAAAACTCGTTGTCTTGCACATCTCTCAGTTTCAACACGTGAACGCCTTCAACTTCGTGCTCAGCGGGTTTGAAGTGCGATTCCAGTTCTGCTTGCTGCAAGAGTTGATCTTCAAGCCATGCGCGCGACAAGGGTAGTTCGCCCTTCGCCGCAACCACTGGCCGTGGCGTATAGTCCAGTTCATCAGCCGGCGGCATGTCCGGCGGCAGCTCACGACTATCACCCCACGCGCTTGAACCCTTGTTCTGCGCATTGCCGGTAGCTTCATTGCTGGCTTGGCTCACGTCACCCGCGTCCATTTCATCAGGCACGACTCCGGCAAGAAGAGTCAGAAACTCGAGCTTGCCGTTGTTCTCGATAACTACTCTTTCGGCTTCTATCACCACCAGAAAAACATTGGGCAGAATCTGCTCATCTTGGCGATAGTCACGACTAGACTCGTCGAGCAAATTGCGAATCATCGCTTTAGCCTGTGCTGGGTCTGAGCTACCCAGCACCCCTTCGAGGCGCAAGGGCAAATCGGATGCTCGCAAGGTACTCTGCTCATCCGACACCGGAACAGGCGCTTCTGGTGACTGATAAAATGCATCGGCATCGAGGTTTAGTCTGGCAAGTTCCTGATCCACATAAAATCTGAGCGTATCAATTGTTTTCGGCCCTTTTAGATACAAGCCATTCACCAAGGTCACCGGTACGTTGCCAAAACCCAGCGCTTCTGCCAGATCAAAATTTGCTTTTACCTGCTGTAAATAACGCCGCTCTTCTATGCACTCGCTGAACTGTTCGGCCGAGAGGTTAAGCTGCTTTGCCATGCGCAAGTAAAAGTCATTGTTGAGGTTGTCCTGATTAGCCCAGAGCGCCTTGTGGAAGCCCCAGAACTGCCCGCCTTCCTGGGCACACCTTGCTGCATAGCTGGCACCTTGAGCATAGCGGTGAAAGCGTTGTGGATAGTCATAAAAAACAAAATTCAGTACGGAAGGATAAGCCTCATCGAGCTGCTGATAAACCTCCTGCATCCGCGCGCAATGGCTCGACTGGTAGCTACAAAAAATCGCCACCGTCACCGGCGCAGAGGGATTGCCGTAACTGGGCTGTCCTTCACTATTAACTTCAAGCCTCGGCGGCATGGGCGGCTCGAGTATGACTTCGACATCTTCTGGAAGTACTTGGCCACCAGATAAAACGCCTGCAACAAAATGCGTGAGCTCATCCCTGCGCAATTCATACTTCGCCCATTCGAGGTCGAACAGTTTTAGCTTAATGCGCTCATCTATCATGTCCTGCCGAACCGGCATACCTTTTATTTTGGCAAACAGGTTCTGCTCGGTAGGCGCCGTGCGCAGTAGAGAGGGATCCTGATCGGAGCTTTGGGACTCAGCTTGCTGATTAGTGTTTTCACCACACGCGCTCAAGCACATCACAGTTACTGTAAACACACTTAAAACAGACAGTATTTTATACATCTCGCACCCGTTATTTTTATTATCGGAGTAAATCACGTATCCAGAGCCGACCCGCTCATCTGCTTGCCAGACGATGCCGCTCTGTTGTTGGAAATCATAATCAAAAAAATTTGGAAGAGATACCGGCGAAACGAACTATTCGAGCCCGTTCGCCGGAGTGGCGCGTTTTAATACGCCGAAATTAGCAACTTAATGCTGCTTGCTTACTTGTCTGGATTATTGTTCCACATCAAGTCAGCCACTTTGTTTTGACCCAAAACGCTTGGGTGGAAGCAGTCGCCACCATCAATGTCGTTTTTGCCAAAACGGAAAGTACCAGTTGAAGACGTACCTTCACCAGAGTAGTCAGAAACCACTTCGATACCGCGTGGGTTTTGACCATTTGAATTGCTATTGTAAGCAGCTGCTTCTTCAGCAAGAATTTCGTTGTAACGACGCTGTGCAACTTCAATAGCAGCATTACGCGTTGCGAAACTTTCACCACCGAAGGTTCCACCGTTAGTTGCAACACTGCAAATATCGTAGCTAGACCAGATGTTATTACAGTTAATGCGATAGGTAGTTGCCTGCTTGGCTAAACCCGCTGCACGCAGATCCTGTACACGTGGAACACCGCCCAGATACACAGTTGAACCGCTTGGCAAACCGCTAACCAGAGTATTCAAGCCCGCTTGAACAGATGATCTCCATTGCGCATCGGTATAAAGAGGGTTGTTACAGTTTGCTGGGTTAGTACAGTCACGATTACAAATATCGTTACCACCCAAGACGACTTCTACGTGATCAGGAGTAGTAGATTGCGCCACAATGTTTGCTGCTTGTGTAGCGAAGTTGTTCGATCCACCGCGCATCTCAGAGCCAGAAGCTGCTGCATTTTTGTTCGCAGAAATAGAGCTGTTCAATTGCTTGTACTTATCGTGAACACTGTTGACACTAGAGCTCCAGCCATCGAACCAGGAGTGCTCTGGTTGGTCACCGCCCAGAAGACAGAACAAGTCCCAGAACCAGTAGTTGTAACGACAATCGGCTGCAAAGCCCATTGTGATACTATCGCCAGCCGCAGCAGCCTTACCCGGTAGGGCGTTTGCTTGTAGCGATGTCAATGATAAACACAGTGCAACAACAGGTGCTAAACCTAGCAGAGATAGTTTTGTTATTTTCATGGTGAGATTCCTCATTTTTTGTTTTTATCCATTAACGCACAGCTCCCTAAAACAATAGCTTGGCGGGATTGCTCTCAGAGAACGCCATCAACCAAACTATTGCAGCGCACCAATTTAGCATCAAAAAACCTGAAAATAATAAACAAGCTCTCGCTCTAGAGATTTATGGCTATTTGATCAAGCGATATAGCTTTTCGGTATACTTCAGGGTTGCAGCTCATTAGACATGGACAAAATGCAGTAATCCTATTTACTATTGGCAGCTGCGTTCAGCAACACAAGCTTGCTTCGCTGGCACATAACAAAAATAACACGCATTGAGGTTTTAGAATGTCCCTATTGGGCCACACGTCTTTGGCGACCTGGGTTTACGCCATTCATCATGCACTTGAGCACCAAAAGATTGATGCGGATCAGGTATTTCTGCAAGAAGGGCTTTCGCTAAGTGCGCTCAAAGGTACATATGATCGTATCCCTAAGGAACTGGTAAACCGCATCTGGAAAGCGGCCATTACTGCCAGCAATAATGACGCCTTCAGTCTAAAAGTGATTGATTATTTAAACGACCCTTCAATCAACGCTTTGATCACATCAATTCAGGCAAGTGAGGATATACGTCACGCCCTCACCTTACTGATGCGCTATTACAAATTGATATCGAGCGGCATCGAGCTGCATGTTCATCTGGACAACGAAATCTGCATTTCGATCAGCGATGCGTGCGGCGATGCGTTAATCATTCCAGAAGACATTGATATCTGCTTTGGCCTCATTGTGAAATACGGATCCAAGTTATCCGAATATGAAGTCCGCCCTTCCCGACTGAAACTGAAGCGCAGCCGCCCTGATTATACAGGTCAATATGAAGAGTTTTTTCAATGCCCCATCGAGTTTTCGGCAAGCGAGGACTGCCTGTACTTTCCGCTATCGGTGCTTGATACGCATATCCCGAGCGCAAACCCCATATTGGCTAATCACGTAGAGCAGTTCCTGGCGGAGCAATATCAAAAGCTCAACGAGCAAAATCTGGAACAGCGGCTACGTGCCAGCCTGCTTAACATGCTGCCAACCGGCACACCAAAGCTCGAAGATCTGGCAAAGCAACTTAATATGAGCAAGCGTACCTTGCAACGCAAACTCAAAGCAGAAGACCTTTGCTTCCAAACCATACTTAACGATATCCGGCTTCAACTGGCGAAACTCTACCTGAAAGAAAATACTTACCCGGTTCAGGAAATAGCCTGCCGCCTGGGCTTTTCAGACCCGAGCAATTTTGTACGCTTTTTCAAACTGAACGAAGGCAAGACCCCGAGCGAATTTAACGCTTAACGCGAAGCCTAGCGCGAGAGCAACAAACCGAGCAAAAAATGAACACATCCTCATTATAATGGCGCGTTTTGACACCTTGATGGCGCACTTAGAACTATTCCAACACCCCTGATCAGCCCTAAGCTATACGGTGATAGCTTAAGACAGCATCACGACAACGCAAAACTAACACTAACCACCAAAATAATAATGATCGAGTCGTTTTCATGAACCGCAAAGCTGCCAAAGAAATCACCTTATCCAGTGCTTACGCCGTCATGCTTACCCGCTACCTTAAGGCACTGAATCACGCCAATGCGTTCGCTTCATCAAATACCACCAACGCACTTGCCGATGGCTATCTCGAGCGCCGCACCCCTTTCAGTGAAATCACCTCGCTGATAGACGCGATTGCAGCTAGCCAAGGCAACTATGGTTTCGGCCTAGACATCGGCAAAGCTGTTCACCCTTCCGATTATGGTCTATTAGGTTATCTGTTAATGAATTGCGAGACCCTAAGTGAAGCCATTGCTCAGGCTGTAACCTTTAAACGCTTTGGTAATCAGGGGCTTAAAGCACACACCAAGCAGAACGAAAATCACATTTTCTATGCCCTCAACCGAACACACCCCAGCCGTTACTTAGATACCTTAGTTGAACTCGATTTTGCTTCTGCCTATCACTTTGGGCATATCCTTGCTGGCCCACACTGCAGCCAGACGGTAAAGCTCGATCGCGTGGAGTTTATGCACCAACCGATAGGCAGCATTGAGCGCTATACCGCGTGCTTCAACTGCCCCGTGACCTTTGGAGCCCAGCAAGACCAGATCGTTCTGCACGCCTTCGCTGGGCAACTTCCTGTCCATGGAGCAAACCGGACCATTTATTCGCTAATCAAAGACAAGCTCGAACGCTTGCAATCAGAGCTCGAACAAGGTGTGAGCCTGAGCGAGCAAACCTATGATTATCTGCAGCACAATATGGGCCCCGACCTACCCGACTCGCTCGCCACTGCAAAACACTTTCATATGAGCCTGAGCGCGTACAAAAAACACCTGAAGCACGAAAACCAGTGCTTCCAACAAATTAGTGACCAGGTACGGATGGACATCGCGTGCAGACTTATTACGCACGAGAACATCGCACTGAAGGAAGTCGGATTTCAACTTGGCTTTAACAGCAGCAGTGCGTTCAACCGTGCCTTCAGACGCTGGTTAGGGATGAGCCCTGCTGAGTACCGCAGGCAGCAAGGTTCCCTTGCCGCCAACGCTTATTAGCCCGCGGCCAACGCTCACACCACTTTAGCACTATGAGTGGCCAGATTTTCCGCACTTTGAATCGTTTTGCATCTGCCTTGCCCACTCACGCTGTTCCCCCCTTATCTGTTTTTTGGTTTAATCCTTGGTGGGCCTGACACTCCAAACACTAACTTACTGCGTAGCTCGACTAGCAATTATTAGAATAATCATTCCCCCGAGATCTTGGCTAGGCT
>JBFJVR010000186.1:0-5730 GCA_041624095.1 Oleiphilaceae bacterium | reverse complement strand
CGCTCAATCTAAACTGTTGAGTAACTCACGAGCGATAATCACCCTTTGTATCTCACTGGTGCCTTCATAGATCGTCGTGACGCGTGCATCACGCACGAATCGCTCCAAAGGATAGTCCTTGATATAACCCGCACCACCCATTAACTGCAAGGCGGTATAACATGCATCGTTGGCTTTTTCGGTGGCAAACAACTTGGCCATGGAGGCCTGCTTAGAGAATGACTGACCGCTCTCTTTAAGATAGGCCGCGTTTAACAACAACAGGCGTGCCGCTTCGAGTTCAGTGTAGCGGTCTGCCAGCATCCATTGCAGCCCCTGAAAATTCGCTAAGGGCTGAGAAAACTGCTGCCGCTCCTTGATATAAGCGCGAGCGAAATCCATCGCGGCTAACCCGATACCAAGAGCGAGTGAGCCAACACCAATACGACCACCGGCAAGTTCAGCCACCGCAATTTTGAAGCCTTTATTTAACTCACCAAGTAGGGCCGTATGGGGTATACGGCACTGCTCAAACACTACCTCATTAGTGGCTGAGGCATGCTGCCCCATTTTTTTCTCCGCTTTACTGATGTGCAAGCCAGGTGTATCGGCCTCAACTAAAAAACACGAGATCCCCTTCCCCTTCGGCGCCTCTTTGTCGGTTACCGCCCAAACGACAAACACCCCGGCAAATTCGCCACTGGTAATATATTGCTTGGTGCCATTTAACAGCCATCCGTCGCCGTCTGCCACTGCACGAGTCTGCATCGCAGAAGGGTCAGAACCGGCACTCGCTTCAGTCAAACAAAAGCCCCCGGCTGCGTACTCTCCACTACACAATTTAGGCAAGTAATGCGCCTTCTGTTGCTCGTTGCCAACTGCCTGTATGACCTCAGCAACCATATTCGTGACCGATGTTGTCACTGCTGTGGACGCGCAAACCCGTCCCAGCTCGGTCAATGCCAAACTGAAAGCAACGGTGCCCGCATTACTACCACCGTATTGCGTTTCTATATTGAGTCCCATAAAACCGTTGTCTGCCAGTTTTCTCAGGTTGGCCAAAAAGGCTGCTCTGTCACCTTCCTGATCCAGCTTTTCGGCTAGGGGTGCTAATTCGTTTGCGGCGAAACGTTTAGCCATTTCCTGAATAAGGCTTTGCTCTTCACTGAGGGAAAAATCCATACTTAACGCCCCAACATATCGCGTGAAATAACTTCTTTCATGATTTCCGAGGTGCCAGCATAGATTTTCTGCACCCGTGAATCTACGAAGGCGCGCGCAATGGGGTATTCTGACATATAGCCGTAGCCGCCAAACAGCTGTAAACACTCATCCGCAACACGGCATTGCATTTCGGTCGAGGCAAGCTTAACCATTGCCGCTTCTGTCACTGTCATTTCGCCGCGTTCAAACTTAAGCATGAGTTTTTCAACATAGGCTTTGTTGATCTCCAACTCGGTTTTAAGCTCCGCCAGTTTGAAGCGCGTGTTCTGAAACTGCGCGATTCGTTGTCCAAACGCCTTACGCTCGTTCACATATTGTATAGTCCACTCAATACACCCTTCAGCGGCAGCGATGGCACTAGTCGCAATAGCAAGTCGTTCCCGGGGCAACTCCTGCATCAAATAGACAAAGCCTTTGTTTTCTGCGCCCAGCAGCGCATCGGCCGGCACTTTAACGTCCTCAAAAAACAGCTCGGCGGTATCACCGGCATGCTGACCGATCTTTTCCAACTGCTTACCTTTTTGAAAACCCGGCAGGCTCGCATCTACCAAAAATAGCGAGATACCCTTACCACCTGCTTTCGGATCAGTCTTCGCGCATACCACAACCATATCGGCGTTTCCGCCATTGGTGATAAAGGTTTTCGAACCATTCAGCAGGTAATGATCCCCGTCACGCACGGCTGTCGTGCGCATTCCCTGTAAATCACTCCCGGCCCCCGGCTCAGTCATGCCGATTGCTGTGAGCACCTCTCCTGTTGCCATCTTTGGCAACCAGTACTGTTTTTGTTGCTCACTACCCATATGCAGAATGTACTGCGCCACGATATCGGAGTGGATCGCCACTGCACCAGACAAACCCAAGAAACCACAGCGCGCCAACTCTTCAATAATCACTTGCGAAAAACTAAAGCTAACACCGCTGCCACCATACTCGACAGGCAAGTCGACACACAACATGCCCGCTTCGCCCAATCGGTTCCATACCGTTCTTGGTAAATGACCGTCTTTTTCCCACTGCGCATGATGTGCCGCAACTTCTTTATCGAGAATTTTGCGTGCCATATCCTTAAAAATTTCCAGTTCTTCATTACCTTGATCAGTCACGTCTTTGCTCCACTATTTTGGGTGCCTATCTACGAAAAAGTCGCGATGACACAATTGTTATTTATTAAGCCTTCGAAAAAATGCTGCTATTTTTAAGTACAGCGCGTCACAGCAACAATGGCCAAAACTGACTATCGCCTTGATGTTTTTGCGCAACTGACTTTTGTCAGCCTAAGCCCCTCGCCTTAGTCCATCTTAATGATCGTGGTAATTTGGATCGGAGACTGCACCAGACGCTTTTCGCCATTAATTGTCGGGTAATATACGTAGTAGCCCTTCTCGGGAACCGAGGTAACCTTGCCGTTTTGTATCTGGAAGGGTTTTTCGATTCCCTGTACATAAACCTCATAGTCGCCACCCAACATGGTATCCATGGTACGGCTCGCATTATTGATCTTATCGCAAGCACTCAGGCTCAATGCCATAATAAAAAACACATACACTTTCACTTTCACTTTCACTTTTCAGATCCTCGCGTTGATTTGATAACCAGTACAGGTTCGTGATGGAGCCATTCCCAAAAAACGATGACAACGCATTTTTTTAATTGCTCGAAAAACAAACAACTCTAGACTACCCTTTGTATAACCAGTAGCCAGCAGTAGCCAGTTTCAACAAGATTCAGCATTTTAAAACCATCCTTGGATTACCAAACGGCTGACCCATTTATGTTAAAACGGTTTCAACGTTTACTTATCTTTCTGCTCACTTGTTCGGTAGTGTTTTCGGCGCAATCCGCACCAGCTGATGACTACGGCACGCATGGCAATGCTTTGAGTATTTCACCTGCGGCCACGCATATCAATATTGGCCCGCATTTACAGCGCTTAAGAGATGAGCATCAGACATTCACGATCGGGCAACTGATTGATAGAGATGACATAAGCTGGCTGGCTGCTGACGGCAAGACACCTAATCTAGGTGTCGATTCTGCCGTTTTCTGGTTTAAAAAATCACTCCGCTTAGACGCTCAGACTACTGACAATTACCTGCTCGAGATCGCTTACCCGGCTTTGGACTACGTCAACGTCTATTTCGCTCATGATAACAAGCTCATCACCACCTACCATTCAGGTGATCATTTACCCTTTACAAAACGCCCCATAGATCACCGCAACTATCTATTCCCTGTTCCCCAAATCGAGCAAGGCGGTACCATCGACGTATATATCCGCGTTCAAACCGAAGGTGCTGTGCAGGTACCTGTCTTCGTTTGGAAACAGCAGGCCTTTTGGGAACAGGATCAGATGCAGCTAATGGGGCATAGCTTTTTCATCGCCATATTAATCACTATCGCGCTCTATAATTTGATGCTGTACCTATCGATACGCGATACGGCCTATCTGCTTTACGTATGCTACATCGTGTGCCTGACCTTGAGCCAAATGGGTTTACGAGGGTTAAACTACCAACTTTTGGCGCCCCAGTCGCCCTATATCAGCGAGCGCATGCTTGTAGTATCAGTTGGCCTTGCAGTCTTCTTCGCCTGCCTCTTCGCCCGTCAGTTTATGGCTTTGCCCAAAACACGCCCGCGTCTGGACATCTTTCTGCTGCTCATCGCAGGAGCTGCTCTGTTACAGGCGCTAGGAGGGACATTTATGCCCTACGCTCCAGTGCTAAAAGCCGGCATACTTATCACCGCTTTGGCATGTCCGGCCTTGCTGGTAGTCGGCTTGGTGCAATGGCTAAACGGAGTCAAAGTCGCGCGCTTCTTCACCCTGGCGTGGTTTGTCTATCTAGTGGGTCAATTCACTATCACCCTCAGCAAGTTCGGTTTAATTCCGCGCACACCATTAGTGGAGTATGGCCCCGAAATCGGCGCCTCCTTAGAGGTCATTCTTTTATCCTTTGCGCTCGCAGATCGTATGAACGAAGACCGCATCAAACGCAACGAAGCGCAGCAGCAAGCCTTGATTCACGAAAAAGCCGCACGCCAAGCGCAAGAACATGCGCTCGCCGTGCAGAACCGTGCCAATGAAGAGCTCGAAGTTCGCGTCGATGCGCGCACCAATGAACTGCAAGAAACACTCAAGCAGCTATCGGTGGTGAACGAGAAACTACATAGCCTCAGCAATCTAGATGGACTAACCCAGGTTAGTAATCGCAGGGCATTCGACCAGGCATTAAATAGAGAATGGCGACGCTGTGCGCGAGAAGGCGCCGAGCTTTCGCTGCTGATGCTCGATGCCGATCACTTTAAACTGGTAAATGACCAACATGGCCATCAGGCAGGTGACGAATGCCTGAAGTTTATCGCCCATATTTTAATGAGCTCGGTGCGCCGGCCGGGTGACTTTGTAGCACGCTACGGGGGAGAGGAATTTGTCGTCATTATGCCAAATACGACGCGTGGCGGGGCGACAGTGATCGCGGAACGCATTCGGACTCGTATCGAAGCCGAAGACTTGCTATTTGAAGGCAAAGCCATCCCACTAACAACAAGTATCGGTGTTGCTGCCGCTGTTCCCAATCAGACCATGTCGGAAACAAAATTAATCGAACTCGCCGACCAAGCACTTTACCAAGCCAAACAACAGGGGCGTAACCGGGTTGTGCAGGGCCCGGAACTGCCCCCTTAGACTTTCGCCAGCGAGGGCGCCCTTAGTAAGTTAGCCGCTTACTTCATGGCGAGTTTGTAAAATAGTGTTAAGCAATTGGCCGCAGTCAACAATGACGACTATCTTTATACCTAGTCAACGCAGCGAAAATTAATCGCAGAGGACGGCCACATTGAGTTCAATTAAACCTAGCATACTGAACATCATTACCTGTTTATTACTTACAACATCCATATCTGCTTACGCTTCAGAAAGCAAAGGTCCTCAACTTCAAGGCCAGCTGTTCCTTGGCGGCACTGGCGCGGCAATAGGAACCTTGAAAATTCTTGGCAAAGCATTTGAACAACATCACCCCAAGGTAAGTGTCAACGTCTACCCTAGTCTTGGCAGCGGCGGCGGCATTCGCGCCTTACTAGCCAACAAATTAAGCATTGCATTTGCGTCCCGCCCTTTAAAAGAGGACGAACAAAAACAAGGCCTTCAAGCTACTGAAATTTTACGTACTCCTTTTGTTTTTGTGACTCACCCAGACGTAAACGTCGACAATCTTAACCAAGACGAAATTGCCTCGCTACTGAGCGGCCAAACAACGCAATGGCCCGATGGCTCTCTGGTAAGGCCGGTTCTCAGGCCACTTTACGATGCCGACAGTAAAATCATCATGAGTATTTCGCCCTCACTAGCGGAAGCACTTAAAACCGCCCATCAACGATCCGGACGAAATATTGCCGCAACTGACTCCGACAGCGCCAACGAGCTGGAGCGCATTAGCGGTTCCATTGGTACCACTACAATGCTGCTCATTCACTCAGAGCATCGTCGTCTAAACATACTCGCACTTGATAAGGTTGAGCCCAACATTG
>JBFJVR010000185.1:0-5732 GCA_041624095.1 Oleiphilaceae bacterium | reverse complement strand
GGCTGGGTTACAGCGCCGCAGAAATCGAGGCCTTGATGGCCAGCGCGTGTATCCGCTAAGTTGGCGGGCTGGATCTTGCGCGCAGGCTACCGTAAAGTAAGGCCTCGTACTCAACTCGAAAATCTCTTATGGTCAAGCACTCCAAAAATACGCGTAAAGTTTCAGACAAAACAAAAGAAGAAGCGCTTGCTATCGCACGTGGTACGCAAAAGCCCGGACAAACCAAAGAGCAAACCAAGCTCATTGCTCAGGGTATTCAAAAAGGAATTGAGCAATATAAAAAGCAGTATAAGGCCAAAGTAAGGGAGTTAGATAAAAAATCCAAACAGGCCGAAAGGGTAAAGCAAAGCGAAGCCTTGGCCGAGGAAGGCAAGGCAGTTGGAAAGTCCGCATCACATGCGTCTGCCCGCCTACCGTGGCTGCTGCTAGGTATATCGTGGGTCGGCTTCTTCGGTTTTTTAGCGCTGAATAGCTAGTTGTCGCATAAACACCAGAATTCAGCTCGCTGAGACAAAGGTGCTGAAATCTCTCTTGCTTAGCAAGCTTACGATCTGTATATTAGAAAAAACTAAATTAGTAGTATCTAAACTAGAGGCGTCTAAATAAGGTATGGCGTGCTAGTTTTTATTTCCTAACTTCTCATTGCAGGTAGACAATTGAATTCAGTCGAAATGGAAGCCCTCAAAAAAAACGCCGCGCAGGCTGCGGACCTGATGAAACAGATGAGCAACGAGTCGCGGTTGATGATCTTATGCTCCTTGTTGGGAAAAGAGCTGTCTGTTGGTGAACTGAACGAGCTTATTCCGCTCAGTCAGTCAGCTTTGTCCCAACACCTTGCCGTACTGAGAAAATCAGGCTTGGTTAACACGCGAAAAGAAGCGCAGAGCGTTTTTTACGCAGTTACAAGTGATGCCCCAGAACAAATTATTGCGGTGCTCAAACGTATTTATTGCCCGGAGACTAGTTAGGTGTTGGCCCTTTCTGTCGGCTTGTTAATTGGCTTGGTGCTAGGTCTCACCGGCGCGGGTGGCTCGGTGTTTGCGTTGCCGCTTCTTGTTTTTTTGCTAGGGCAGTCTCCACAAGAAGCAGTGGGTATTTCTCTGGGAGCGGTTGGGATGAGTGCATTATATGGCGTGATGACACACCTGCGGGCGGGCCAGATACAATGGTTGCCTGCGGCGGTCTACGCGACTATTGGCGCTGCGGTTGCGCCGCTAGGGATGGCTTTGAATCGTTTGGCTGAACCCTCTGTGCTTATGTTCGGGTTTATGTTTTTGGTACTCGTGGTGGCAGTACGTCTTTGGCGGCAAGCTTCGCGTAATCCGTCAGATACGCAATCCCTAAGAGCGGCATTGCCGGGGAAGTCTTACGAAAACGGTGCTATCTGTAAACTGAATCAGGGGCGAGAGTTCAAGGTTGGCCCTCGCTGTTTGTCCGGGATAAGTTTGGGTGCCGCTTTAACTGGCTTGTTGTCTGGCCTGTTTGGCGTGGGCGGCGGTTTTCTTATCGTTCCGAGCCTGTTGTTTCTGACGGGCATTTCCATGCGGCAGGCGGTAAGCACCTCGCTGGTGGTTATTGCGGTAGTAAGTTTGTCCGGTTTTGTCAGTTTCCTAAGTGCTGCGCAAGAGATACGGATCGATCTGCTAATGTGGGTGTCTTTAGGCGGAATTTCGGGGATGACCATTGGAGTATTCGTCGGCAAGTATATTGCCGGGCCTGCCCTGCAAAAGATGTTCGCTGTGTTGATGCTGGTTATGGCGGCCGTTAGTTTGCTTAGCATGCTGATGGTGGGATAGCCGAAGCGGCTTAAACTAAAATTACTTAAGAGGTGAGGAGTATATGTTACTTAGACAATTGATTGACTATGACAGCCATACCTATACCTATTTGCTTGCAGATGAAGGCAGCAAACAAGCCTGCTTGATAGACCCGGTGCTTGAGCAGACTGATGCTTATTTAAGGCTACTGTCCGATCTCGATCTGGCGCTCGTCTGTGCCATTGATACGCACGTCCATGCAGACCATATCAGTGGCCTGGGGCGTCTTCGAGAACTCACTGCTTGCGCAACTTTAGTAGGTTCTCAGGGTGATATTGCCTGCGCCAGTGAGGGGCTGGAGCAAGGCAAGACTATTGCGATAGGCGCGTTGCAGCTTAATGTAATGTATACGCCGGGCCATACGGCCGATTCTTACTGTCTTTACCTCAAGCACCTAGAGGAGCACTACCTTTTTACCGGGGATACCTTATTGATTCGAGGTTGTGGTCGCACTGACTTTCAAAATGGCAACGCAGCTGAACTGTACGATAGCCTGCAGCAAATTTTGCGTGACTTCCCTGATGCGACACAGGTGCTTCCCGCTCACGACTACAAAGGCTGGACCCAGTCCACTATCGGTGAGGAGCGGCGCGCAAACCCACGTTTGCAGTTGCCAACTCAACAGGAATTTGTCAGGTATATGGAGTCTTTGGATCTTCCTGACCCTAAAATGATGGATGTCGCGGTACCGGCTAATCAGGCTTGCGGCAAGCTTCTATTCGGTCACTAAGGTATTAGTGAAAGCAATTAACGAAAACGAGATGGTTATTGAGGAAGAGAAATGACTGAATACTTCTGGCCCCTGATGGGCGGGCTTATTATTGGCTTGTCGGCAGCTTTTCTTCTGGTGTTTCTGGGGCGCATTGCCGGTATAAGCGGTATTTTTTGGGGGGCGTTTAAGCCCAGCGGAATATCCGCTTTGTTGGGCGAAGAGCGGAGTTGGAGATTGTTTTTTATCTTAGGTCTTCCTCTTGGTGCATTTCTGGTTAGTCTGTTTATGCCGGTTCCGAGTGATCAGGGGGCTGAAGGTGGGGTGTTTACACTGGTGCTTGCAGGCCTGCTGGTAGGCTTCGGAACCAATATGGGTAGCGGTTGCACTAGTGGGCACGGGGTGTGCGGTGTCGGCCGCGCCTCGCCCCGTTCAGTTGTGGCCACGCTGGTGTTTATGTCTGCGGGCATACTTACTGTTTTACTTGTAAGGCATGGGGGAATGGCATGAAGCGAAACCTGCTTGCGTTGTTATGTGGCACCCTGTTTGGCATAGGCCTGGCTGTCTCAGGTATGACTGACACTAATAAGGTTATCGGCTTTTTAGATATTTTCGGGCAATGGGTGCCCGACCTGGCGTTTGTTATGGCTGGCGCTGTGTTGGTCAGTAGCCTGGGATATCTGTTTATGCGCAAGCGAACAAACTCCTTGTTTGCTGGCCGTTTGCTCTTGCCGGTAAATACTAATATCGACCGACGTTTATTGCTCGGAGCAGCTATATTTGGTATCGGGTGGGGGCTTTATGGTTATTGTCCCGGGCCAGCCATCGCTGCACTGGCTTATCTGGATAAAAACGCATTTATCTTTGTGCTCGCTATGTTTGCCGGGATGTGGTTGTCGAGCAAACTTAGTCGGGGTAACTAAGCAGTAGCTGCTGTTAACGTTCGGCCGTCTTGTTTAGTTTTAATTGCCGATTTCTGCAGCTTAGCACCAGCGCCCAGAGTTCAGAAAAGTCGTTGACGACGACGTCGGGTTTGTAGGGGAAGCGCTCGGTGCCGGGGAATATTTTGTTTAACCAAGGAGCATCCCAAAGCGCGCCATTAAAAAAAACACTGGTGATGCCGGCAGTTTTTGCAGCGATGACATCGGTTGTACTGTCGCCGACATACCACACGTGTTTACCCACCGTGGTATTCATGTTGGCGAGTGCCTTATATATCTGGTCGGCATGCGGTTTGCGCAATGGCGTGTCGTCGCCGCAGACTTCAGTTTGAAATAGCCCGCTCCAGCCGGTTTCTTCGATGGTGTTTAGTTCGTGAATAAAAAACTCCCTATCACGGTTGGTAATGACGCCAATAGGAATGCCGAGAATATCGATCGCCTCAAGCACTTGGCGCACTTTGGGCTCAAAGGGCAGGGCAGTGCCAAAATATTTCCGGTAATGTGTGGTGAAGCCCAGGTGGGCCTTTTGTTTGGCGGCTTGATTATCGCCAAACAAAACTTCAAAGATGTCGGTTCTGCTGATTTTGCGATCTAACTTTATTTTAGGGTGCAGGCTCAGGTTTTCTCTAACGTAGTCGACCAGTTTCTGGTCTTCTGGTGATTTGCAGGTAGCGGTTTCGACCAAGTGCTCAAGCAGGCCCAGATCACGCAATTCTTTAAGCATATCGTCTACCGCATGATACATTGCATCCAAAGTGTCGACCAAGGTCGCGTGCCAATCGAACAGGATGATGTCCGGGGCGGTAAGTTTCGCTAATGCGGGATGCCAGTCGGGCTCCTTTCGGGGTGGCGGCGGTTCAAGTGGCGCTTGTCTGGGAGGACGTTGCTTAAAGTGCTTTTTAGCGGCGCTTGGAGGGTCACAGGTTTCTAGTTCGTCGAGCAGGGCATCAAAACTGTTTACGATCAGATCAGGCTTGTTACGGTGTGCGTCTGCTGGTGAAAACATCGTTTCAAACCAATTGTCTTCCCAAAGTGCCCCATTGTAGAAAACCGAGCTTACGCCAGCCTTGCGTGCGGTTACCATGTCGGTGACGCTGTCTCCTATATACCACACTGAGTCGTTCGAAGAGAGACCACAGGAAGCTATCGCTTGCCATAGACCTTCGGGCGCTGGCTTATAACGTTTTGCCTCATTACCGCATAGGGTGACATCGAAAATATCTTGCCACCTTCCTGACTCGACTGTTTTTAGCTCGTGGCTTAAGAATTCACGATGACGATTTGTTACCACGCCCAATTTGATGCCCAAAGATCTAAAAAAACGTAAATACTCCCAGATGCCATTTTGAAAGGGACGTACCTTACCGAAGTGTGATCGGTAGGCCTGGTTGTAGGCATCGTGAGCAATCGCCTGAGCCACATCATTGTCTCCAAACAAGGCATCAAATATGTCGGTTCGGGATATTCGTCGTTCAGCTAGAACGCGCGGGTGTAAGTGTCTGAAAATACGAATATATCGCACCAGCTTTTCATCTTCTGGTGTTCTTGCCTGTGCTTCAGGAATAATGTGTTTTACGAGATCCAGTTCTTCCAGCTGCGGAAGCATATCTTCTATGGCGTCATACATGGCGTCACGCGTGTCGACCAAGGTGCCGTGCCAATCGAAAAGCATCAGTTGAGGAAAGTCATAGGGGCGTTTCCTGCTCATAATGTGGCTCCACTGCTTTGCCGTGAACTATCGCGAATAACTACAGTATAGGATAGAAATGTCGGTACTTATTAAAGCGGCGTGGCTATTTGCCTTTGGCGGGTGTTATCAGGGCAACGGAGCGTGTAAGATATGCCGATCTAAATCTCGTAAGCACTATTCATGAGTTATCAGGTTTTAGCCCGAAAGTGGCGCCCGCAAAATTTTAAACAAATGGTCGGTCAGGAGCATGTGCTTCAGGCGCTTATTCATGCGCTTGAAAGCCAGCGCCTGCATCACGCGTATCTTTTTACCGGTACACGTGGAGTCGGGAAAACGACAATTGGTCGCATACTTGCGAAGTGTCTTAGTTGCGATGTCGGCATCACCGCTGAGCCCTGTGGTCAATGCAGTGCCTGTGTAGGTATTGCGGAGGGTCGTTATGTTGATCTTATCGAAATCGATGCGGCATCACGGACCAAAGTTGAGGATATGCGAGAACTACTCGACAACGTGCAGTATGCGCCCTCAGAGGGTCGTTTCAAGATCTACCTGATAGACGAAGTGCACATGCTGTC
>JBFJVR010000184.1:0-5764 GCA_041624095.1 Oleiphilaceae bacterium | reverse complement strand
GCACTTTTTTGCATGTTTTCTTGCATATTTTGGGGTTCAATAAGCGAAGAGCAAAACTGGTTTATCTCTTTGGTGAATTGCAACAAGGTTTTTGCTTGATCGCCCAGTACCTTTCTGCCTAATAAATCGAGTGCCTGTATACCCGTCGTACCTTCATATAAGGTGGAAATGCGCCCGTCCCGATACAGCTGTTCAACGCCGGTTTCCCTGATATAACCGTGCCCGCCATACACTTGTATTGCCATACTGGCTGACTCCAACCCAGTTTCAGTGAGGAAGGCTTTGGCGATAGGCGTTAGCAAACCGAGTTTTAAACTTGCTTGTTCGCGTTTGGCATCGGAGTCTGCTTCGCCGACTTCGAGCAATTGTGCACAGTAGTGACAGAGTGCGCGTCCACCTTCGGCAAATGCGCGCTGGGTTAACAGCATTCGACGGATGTCGGGGTGTTGCAGTAGCTGGGCAGTTTCCTGCTTCACCTCGGCCTTGGGCTTCTTTAAAGCCTGACCTTGCCGACGCATTTTGGCGTAGGCAATGCTCTTTTGAAAAGCATGTTCGCTTAGGCCAACGCCTTGCAGGGCAGTGCCTAAGCGCATTTCGTTCATCATAGTAAACATGGCTTTGATGCCTTCGTTTGCAAGGCCAATGAGCTGACCGCGTGCACCTTCGAAACTCATCGTGCAGGTGGGGTTGGCATGAATCCCCATTTTTTCTTCAATGCCGATGCAATGAACCGCATTGCGTTCACCCGATACGGGGTCAAATTTGGGTACGACAAATAACGACAAACCTCGGGTACCCTCAGCCGCGCCTTTGATTCGTGCTAACACCAAGTGCACGATATTGTCGCTGCCATCGTGCTCGCCTGCCGAAATAAATAGTTTGCTACCCGATATCCGATAGCTACCGTCGTCGGCGGCTTCAGCTGCGCAGCGAATTAAGCCAAGGTCTGAGCCACAATGGGCTTCGGTCATGCACATGGTGCCGGTCCAATCTCCGGTGACTAAAGGTGGCAGATAGGTTTGTTTGATCTGTTCCGAGCCAAAGGCCATGATGGCCTTGCACGCGGACTGGCTCAATGCCGTGATCATACTAAACGCATGGTTAGCACTGGTGAGCATCTCGGCTATTTTGGCAGCGAGTACTTCGGGTAGTGCCTGTCCGCCCCATTCGTGCGGCATGCTCAGTCCGTTCCAACCTGCTTGTGCGTAGGCACGCAGCGCCTGCTTAAATTTTGGCATGAGTAGTACATTGTTGCCCTCCAGCTTGCACCCAGCGCGGTCACCTTCGGCATTAATCGGCGCCAGTTCCTGTTCGATAAAATGCGCGGCTTGTAGCAGAATTTCCTGTGCGTCTTCGCTGCTGAGGCTAGGCCTGTTTGTTGTTTCTGCGGGAGTTGAGAATGTCCTCAACAAGAACTTCATGTCGTTTAATGGCGCGTGATAGGGAGTCATGTGGCGTTCGCCTGCTGTTGGAAAAGAATGGTTTTATTATTCATCGCGAAACTAATTCACTCATTAACAAATGATAAGGCGAGTCCGACGCGACTTGGCTACTATGCATGACACTAAAAAGGCAGGTTTGCCAAATTCCATAGAGTACTTGATAGAGACGTGGAGAGTTAGATGTCAGCAGCGCAAAATAACGACCTATACCCAACGATGATGAAACCTCTGGACCTGGGTTTTACGACCTTGAAAAACCGGGTACTGATGGGCTCTATGCATACAGGGCTTGAAGAAGAGCCGAATGGCTTGGAACGTATGGCGGCATTTTTTGCCGAGCGTGCGCGCGGTGGCGTCGCGCTGATCGTAACCGGTGGTTTTGGCCCAAATGCAGAAGGTGCAACACACCCGCATACGCAATTGATTCAGTCGCAAGAAGACGCACTCAAGCACCGCGAAATTACCGACGCGGTGCATCAAGAGGGCGGGAAAATCTGTATGCAGATTCTGCATACCGGCCGTTACGCATTTAACCCTAACTTAGTGGCACCTTCGGCAGTACAGGCACCGATTAATCCGTTTAAACCCAAAGAGCTAGACGACGCAGGTATCCAAAAGCAAATTGACGATATCGTACAGTTGGCCCTGCATGCGCAAACCGGCGGTTACGACGGTGTCGAGATTATGGGTTCCGAAGGCTACTTTATTAACCAGTTTTTAGCCAAGCGAACCAACCATCGAGAAGACCAATGGGGTGGAGAGTACGAAAATCGTATGCGTTTGGCCGTCGAAGTTGTGCGTCGGGTGCGCGAAGCCGTGGGCGAAAAGTTTATTATTATCTATCGGCTTTCTATGCTCGACTTGGTAGAGGGCGGCAGCACCTACGACGAAGTCGTGCAACTAGGCAAAGCCATTGAGCGGGCCGGTGCGACCATCATCAATACGGGTATCGGGTGGCATGAGGCTCGTGTGCCAACCATCGCTACCAAAGTCCCGCGTGCGGCGTTTACTTGGGTAACCGCGAAATTTCGCGAAGCCTTGAGTATTCCACTGATCACCTCTAACCGTATTAACACGCCAGAAGTCGCAGAAGAAGTGTTGGCGCGAGGCGATGCAGATATGGTCTCGATGGCTCGCCCCTTCTTGGCCGATGCCTTCTTTGTGCAAAAAGCAGCTGAGGGACGTAGCGACGAAATAAATACGTGCATCGGCTGTAATCAAGCATGTTTGGATAACGTATTTAGCGGCAAGATGACCAGCTGCCTGGTTAATCCAAGAGCATGTCACGAGACCGAAATGGTGTTAACCCCTGCGCAACAGCCTAAGCGTATTGCTGTTATTGGAGCAGGCCCGGCGGGTTTGGCATTTGCGACAAGCGCAGCAGAGCGGGGCCATCAGGTTACGCTGTTTGATGCCGCAAACGAGATTGGTGGCCAGTTTAACGTTGCCAAGCAGATTCCCGGAAAAGAAGAGTTCTACGAAACCCTGCGTTATTTTGCCAAGCAAATAGAGCTGACCGGAGTTAACCTGGTAATGGGCCGAAAAGTGTCTGTGGCTGATCTCAATAATGATGATTTTGAAGAAGTCGTACTGGCTACCGGCATTCAACCAAGGCTGCCTGAGATAGAAGGTATTGATCACTCTAAAGTGCTTGGCTATTTGGATGTGCTACGTGATAAAGCTCCGGTAGGTAAAAAAGTGGCGGTCATCGGCGCGGGCGGCATCGGCTTTGATGTGTCAGAGTATCTGTGTCACCAGGGCGAATCAACAAGCCAGAATATAGCTGCCTTTATGAAGGAGTGGGGTGTTGATATGACGCTGCAAGCGCGTGGCGGTATCGAAGGCGTAAAGGCAGAGGTAACACCTGCGGCACGCGAGGTTTATTTGCTGCAACGTAAGAAGTCGAAGGTGGGCGCCAAGCTGGGCAAAACCACCGGATGGATTCACCGTACGGGGCTAAAAAATAAAGGCGTCACGATGGTGCCGGGCTGCACATACGAGAAAATAGATGACCGTGGGATACATCTCGATGTCGCGGGCGAAAAGCGCGTGCTCGACGTAGATAATGTTGTGATTTGCGCAGGCCAGGACCCGTTGCGTGAGCTGGTTGAAGGTTTGAATAAACCTTACCACTTTATTGGCGGTGCGGATGTCGCAGCGGAACTCGACGCTAAACGCGCTATTGATCAAGGCACGCGATTGGCCTTGAGTATTTAGTTTATTCCTTTAAGTCTAAACCTTCCTCAATGCCGCTTCTGTGAATAGTTTCGGAAGCGGCTTTTTTTGATTTTACTGCGGTGTGCTTCTATTCCTTAGCTTGGGAGAACTTTTTACGCAAACGAGACAAACTCACCGGTGTCATGCCTAAAAACGACGCAATGTGGTACTGAGGAACACGATCCAGCAGGTGGGCATACTCACGATAAAACCAGCGGTAGCGTTGTTCGCCATTGTTTAGCAGGCGTTTCGCATCGCGTTTGGCGTTACTCACAAATAAACTGTGCATAAAGGTGATTTCAAAATTGAGAATTTCGGGTTTATCCTGCGCATAGCGATGAAAGGCATGGTAGTTGGCCTCTACCAGGGTCGCATCTTCTAGCGCCTGAATGTAGTAAGGGCAGGGTGCATCGCTAACGAAACTGGAAATCGGGCCTAAGAGGTTCCCTTCGTCATAAAAGCCTTCGTTTACTTCGTTCCCCGCATGGTCGACATAGTAAATACGGACCAAACCCGAAGAGATAAAAAAGAAGGCTTCGCAGCAATCACCCGCTCTAACCCAGTGCTCTCCGGCTTTCAGGGTGGTCAGACTAAACAGTTCGTTAAACGCGTGCCAATCGCTAATTTCTGCTTTAAAGCGTTGCTCCAGAGAGCGCCGCATTTTTTCTAAATGCTGTTCCAAATCAGGTTATCCAGAGCGAGGTATGAATTGTTCGCGCCGGCATAGTCGCGCGCGAGTCGATGCCCTTTAAGATAACAGTCTTTGCAAAGTTCTAAAACAAGCTTAAAGCATATGAGGCTTAGCGACTGGAATACTTAAGTTTGGCAAGCTCAGCGGATCACCAGTTTGCTGTTTTTCTACCTCGGGCAGTATGTCGGTGCTGGGCCATAAGCCACTTTCGAGCGCAATACGATAGGCCTCAGGTAGCTTGGTGCCGAGCATTGCTGCTTGTGCGGCTTTATGGTCGTAAGGCAAACGATGCCAGCTTACGTGCAGTTCGCCTTGCTCTTCTTTGAGAAGCATGTACCAGGTTTCTGGTGTAGCATCGTTGGCGGGCATACCGATAGCGCCTGCATTCAACCATGCATGTGCCCCCAGAAGTTCGCCAAAGGGAATTCCACAATGGCCACCAATGATTACATCACTCTTGCTACGTTCGAGCTGAGGCGCCTTGATGTCGGCGTCAGTCGAAGCAAAAACAAACTGATTTATTTGCTCGAAACCGCCGTGTACAAAACACAGTTTTAAACCGTGATACGTGAGATAAATTTGCTTAGGTAGCGAACGCATCCAGAGTTTTGCTTCGTCATTTAGATTTTGGCGCGCGAAGCGAAACCAGCTATTCGCCAGAGCGGAACACGTGCTGCCTTCGTTAAATCCGCAACCACAGTCTTCGGCATCATAGGCTAGTGACTGTTCGCAGTTTCCCATCACCACGCGTATGCCCCAGTTTCTAATTAAATCGACTGTTTGCTGTGCCTGTGCGCAGTAAGCGACCAGATCGCCGGTACAAACCACATTGCTCGCGGGAATGCCAAGCTCTGTGGCTTTGCTTTGCAGCGCCTGCGTCGCTTGCAAGTTGCTGTAAGCGCCGCCAAAAACCAACACGGGAAACGCAGGGTTAAGGTTGGCGTAAGCTGGGTTTGTCATCATTTGGGGTGAATCTATTCGTTAAGTCCAGAGTTAGGTTGGAGAGCTTGAAAGTCGCGTTTGCCCGCTTAATTTGCCAAGCCAGAAAAGCGCGCAGCCGCCCACGAGGACGCTTGCCGAAATCCATAGTAACTTGGTGTACTTATGCGACTCCCCCAGTACCGAACTGTGCCCAGAGGATTCAGTGAAATAGAGTATCGCCCCGCCCAAGGCCAAGCCGAATGCGCCAAGGTAACTCCACACCGGAATATCCCGTTGCCCGCCCCATAACGAGAAAAACACTACCGGGGCAAGGTACATCGAGGCTGTCCCACTGACGGCAACGGCACTAAACAGGTCTTTATTTCCCCAGAACACCATGCCCAGCCCCATCAGCATAAATAGCAGCATGACAGCGCGGCCATTGGCGATGCTTGGCTTAAGAACTTTCATATCGACGGCCACCAGTTTGGCG
>JBFJVR010000183.1:0-5800 GCA_041624095.1 Oleiphilaceae bacterium | reverse complement strand
CACGATGGAAATACCCTCTCCTGTAGCGGGCAAACTAGCGCGGTTTAAGGTTTCGGTGGGGGACAAAGTCAGCGAAGGCGATGTGATCGCGGTGCTTACGGGTGTCACTCAGCAAGATGGGGCCGTCGATGACGCGCCGCTTGATCGCAGGAGTGCGCCGCAGGACGCAGAAGCAAGTGGCCGACAAGGGTCTTCTCCGCCCACTGCTCCTGAGGGCAAAGCAGCGCCAGTACCAGAAGCAAGCCCAAATGCATCTGTCGATGTGCATGCTGGCCCAGCTGTGCGCAAACTGGCAAGGGAGTTAGGGGCAGATTTGGCAAGGGTGAGCGCGACAGGGCCTAAATCTCGCATACTTAAGGAGGATTTGGAAAAGTATATTAAGTCTCAGGTTACCCTGGCCCAAAGCGGAGGCCATGGCGGTGGGAGTTCGCTGGTGCCAGAATTGAAGCTTCCCGATTTTTCGTTATTTGGCGAGATTGAGGTTAGAAAGCTAGAGAAAATTCAGCGCATCACGGCCGAAAATATGACCACCAGCTGGTTATCCGTGCCACATGTGACCCAGTTTGACGAAGCTGATATTACCGAGATGGAGTCGTTCCGGAAGCAAAAGAAAAGTCTTTCGGAGCAGAAGGGAGTAAAACTAACGCCCTTACCGTTTTTGCTTAAAGCCTGCGCCTATGCGCTTGAAGCCTTGCCCCAGTTTAATGTTTCTTTGGATATGGCGAATGGAAGTATCGTTCAGAAGAAGTACATCCATATTGGCGTAGCCGTTGATACGCCTGCTGGTCTGGTGGTTCCGGTACTGCGGGACGTTAACCAGAAAAGTATATGGCAATTGGCAGCAGAGTGTATGGATCTGGCTGCTAAAGCGAAAAATCGCAAATTGAAACCTGCCGAAATGCAAGGAGGTTGTTTCACTATTTCCAGCCTCGGTAGTATTGGTGGGACAGCCTTTACCCCGATAGTGAATACCCCCGAGGTGGCTATTCTTGGCGTCTCTAAGGCACAGTACAAGCCGGTGTATGATGGCGAGCAATTCGTACCACGCTTAATGTTACCTTTATCGCTGTCTTATGATCATCGCGCCGTTAACGGAGCTGATGCAGCGAGATTTACTTCTGTGTTGACGCAAACTCTGGGAGATTTGCGCGAGTTATTGCTGTAGTGTTTTGTTCGCGCGTGCAAAATTTGGATGAAAATCACGCTTGAGGCTGAAAAATTTGGTTCTGTCTCGGGCTTCTGGAATAATTGGCACAACTACACAATAACTGCTGTAAGTACAGGCATCGACGTAACGGTTCTTTATGGAATTCAAAACCCGGTTTATAAGTCGTGAAGATAGGCGTATAGCGCGTCAATCACTCACTGGTAAGCACGGTTTCAAGGCGAAGGTCACGATTAACCGGGAAAGCGTTGAAGTTTCCTTAAGTGACTTTTCAAGCTTGGGGTTTGCTATAACGTTAGACCCGGCAGGCGCCGAGGCGTTTTCTGTAGGCGGTGAAATTCAGGTCGAAGTCAGCCCGCTGATTAACCACCTCTATCGCATTAAAGGCGTTATTATTGATAAACAGCCTGCTCGCCAGCAGCGCGTCAAGCTATCTTGTGTTATTGAACACGAGCAAAGCTGCAAGCATGACCGTTATCAGCCTATACATCTGAGCTCCGAGCAAAGCTTAAAAGGTCAGATTATCCACCCCTTTTTCTATAAGCAGAATAGTTACTTCGAACTCGAAAGCTTGTCGCGAAATGGCTTCTATGCGACGAATATTAACTCCGACTTTACGCTGTTTAACGATATGGAAGTCACCTTTAGTCTTGGCTCCATCCATGGTTTGCAAAAGGTCAGGGGGAAAGTTTCAAATGTCTCGTTGACTCAGGATAACAATATTCGTTGTTTTATCGAAACGCCGCATCTCCCGGCGCTTGCTGAAGACGAACTTTCTCAACACTGCTTTCACTTCGCGCAAAAGACGCCTAAAGAGATTAGCGTCGCGGGGCTTCGGGCATCTCATATTCAAGAGCTGGTGCAGTATCGATTTGTCGAGACTCAAGCAGAGTACGAAGCAGTACTTAAGTTAAGGCGCAAGTCCTTTGCTGTAAGGGGCTTGTGTGCCAAAGATGAAAGTATTGCAACGTTTGCATTAAAGCAGGATGCCTACGGCAGGATACTGATTGCATTTCACAATGCGCGAGTTATTGGTAGCGCCTTACTGGTTTTTGGCGAGCGAGGGGTGAAGCCACTGGAGCTGGATGAGCGCTTACCGCTAAGTAGTTTCACACAGTTGCCTGCTTACGAAGAGGTGATGGAGATTACCGCCATTTGTATCGAGCGCCACTATCAGGAAACGGATGTACTGCATGGTGTATTCGAGAATATGTACCGAGAAGGGCTTTCGGCAGGTAAGAAATACGTTATTGTGGGTTCTGAACCTGAATGGGTAGAGCGCTATACACGTATGGGGTTTAAGGGTACAGGGCTGTCATACATGCACTCTAGGGGTCGTGATCTCGAGATGACAGTGATGCTGTTGAACAAGGATACTGGCAAAACCGGGAAAGGTATGAACCCGATTCTCTGGTGGAGAGTGTGGGGCTTCGTTAGCTTGCATTTGTATCAGAGACGAATTGTTGAATACAGTAAAGCCCAGAAAGCGCGAGTGTACTTTAATCGCTTGCTGTATGAGGTTCATAGTGCTGGGCGTCGACTAAAGCGAATGTTGAAATGATAGATCCTAACGAATCGGGCCTGATGCGGGACACCCTAAAATGATGTCGGTAAAACAAACTGAAAAAGAACCCTCAATCAATGCGCTGGGCAGCGAACTGCTGCCTTGCAGTGCCGGGCCTGTGACGGGTTACTACCGTGACGGCTGTTGCAATACCTGTGAGCAGGATGTTGGTAGTCATACTGTATGTTGTATTTTGACAGATGAGTTTCTGGACTACTCGAAGTCGAAAGGCAATGACCTTAGTACGCCGCGCCCGGAGTTCGGTTTCGAAGGTCTAAAAGGCGGGGACCAATGGTGCTTGTGTGCCAGTCGCTGGTTGCAGGCCTACGAAGATGGCGTTGCACCTAAAGTTGCCATACTGTCGACCCATCAAAAAGCGCTCGATATTGTACCTTTGGCTTATTTAAAGAAGCATGCGGCCGATTTGCATTAAGCAAATAGAACTAAAAAGCCCCGTGGGTTAGACGGGGCTTGGGAATTCTATCTTAAGCGGGGATTACATTTTCGGCTTGAGGGCCTTTTCGCCCTTCGCCTTCAGTAAATGTGACTGCCTGACCTTCTGCCAGAGTTTTAAAACCATCTCCGCTGATGTTACTGAAGTGAACAAATAGGTCGGGACCATTTTCACGCTGTATAAAACCAAATCCTTTTGACTCGTTGAACCATTTAACGGTTCCTGAAAGCTTCTCTGACATTATCTAACCTTTATTCATTGAATTAATCTATCGATGAAAGACTTTATTGGGAGGAATGTTCCATTCTTCGCCGAAATAGTCTCCATTCAATCACCTGAGCAATAATCACACGGTAAGACAGCTTGCCTTGTCGTGTTTAGAATGCAATTTCCCAAGCTCACAGTTAAGTGTAGTAAAGGATTTGACTTTCAACAAAACCGATTGTTTATAATTTTTCGAAACTGCGGCAGGCTGGGTAAATGGCAGGGATGCTCGTATTATCAACAATAAATTCCACATAGAATTTGCGAGGCTATTAACGTAGTGTTTTAGATCTGAAACTTTTACCCTATAATGCGGCGCTAGTGATAAAACCCTCTTACATAAATAAATACCGATGAGGTGATAAGTGAAAAATCTGATGAGAGTTTTGGGTTCGGCAGTATTGATGTGTTTTGTTGTTGTGGCGGCCCATGCTGCGATGGATAACAAGTCGATTAAAGATCGAACCATGCCGGTAGGTAAGGTATGTATGCAGGGTGAAGAATGCGGTTCTGCTTCCTCTGCTGCTGCTTCGGGCCCTAAAGAGCCTGCTGATATTTACCAGACGAGTTGTTTTGGCTGTCATGGTACGGGCGCGTTAAGTGCACCGAAATTCGGTGACGCGGCTGACTGGAGCGCGCGAGCTGAAAAAGGTATAGAGCAGTTAATAGCAAATGCGGTTAATGGAATTAATGCAATGCCTGCTATGGGAACCTGCGCAAGTTGCTCTGAAGAAGATATTGCGCAAACAGTTAAGTACATTCTGGATAACAGCAAGTAAAAACAGCTCGTTAAACAGGCAAAAAAAATCCAGCAGCTGCTGGATTTTTTTTGCCTAAGCTAGCCTATTTGGCTCTTTTTCTTGGGCTTTTTGATGTCCCTTCCTTACCGTTAGCTTTCTTTTTAGTAGCTGAGGTATTGGGGCGACGGGTTTTCTTTCGCGCCGGCTTTTCACTGTCTCGCTTTGTTGAGCCTGCAGATAGGGGCGCGATATTCAAGGTGCGGTTGGCCACGCGGGTTTTTTCCAGCGATTTCAGCAGCGCTTTAGGCATGCCGTCGGGTAAGTCAACGGTACTGATATCCTCGTAGATTTCGATTTGTCCAATGTATTCACTCGACAAATCTGCCGCATTTGCGATCGCTGCAACTAATTGCCCAGGCGACACTTTGTCTTTGTAGCCCACTGCAACTTGGTAGCGTATAAGCGATACTTCGGGGTGCTGTTTAAGTGGGCGAATTGGCCCTGCTTTTACGTTGCTCTTGTTCTTGCTGCGCCCTTCGCCGACCGGCGTATGCTCGCTGGACTTTGCGTTCAGCTTGGCATCGCTGCGAGGGTCAAGTAGCAGGGGTTTTCTGCCTTGGCCAATATGCGCGAGTGCGGCCGCAATATCGATAGGGTCCAGCTCTCGTTCTTTTACCAAAGACTCGATTACCTGCCGGTAAAAACCCAGCTCGACGCCTTCAGTGCAGTCAATGATATTTTGCTTGAACTGCTCAACCCTGATGTCATTGATTTGCGTCGCAGTTGGAATATCCATGCGCTCGATGCTTTGGCTGGTCGCTTTTTCAATTGAACGCAGCATGCGCTTTTCTCTGGGCGCGATAAACAGGATGGCGTCACCCTCTCGACCAGCGCGACCTGTTCGGCCAATACGGTGCACATAAGACTCAGTGTCGTAAGGAACATCAAAGTTGATTACGTGACTGATGCGGTCAACATCAAGCCCGCGAGCGACAACATCGGTTGCAACCAGAATATCTATCTTACCGGATTTTAAGCGATCAACTGTTTTTTCGCGCGCTGCTTGAGGGATGTCGCCATTGAGTGCAGCAGACGAAAAGCCACGTGCATTCAGTTTGGTCGCTAATTCTTCTGTCGCCACCTTGGTGCGAACGAAGATAATGATACCGTCAAACTCTTCTACTTCCAGAATGCGCGTGAGGGCGTCAAGCTTTTGCAGTCCGGCAGTTACCCAGTAGCGCTGTCGAATTGTTTTCGCTGTTGAAGTTTTTGACTGAATCTTGATGTGCTCAGGATTCTTAAGGTGTGAGTCAGCAACCTTCTTGATGACAGCGGGCATTGTGGCTGAAAACAAGGCAATCTGAACGTTAGGTGGCGTCTGCTCCAGTACCCATTTTACATCGTCAATGAAGCCCATTCGCAGCATTTCGTCTGCTTCGTCGAGTACTAAAGTCTTGAGGTTGTCGAGGTTAAGTGTTTTGCGGCGCATGTGATCCATAACGCGGCCAGGTGTGCCTACGACCAGTTGAACGCCGCGCTTTAGCTGACGCAACTGATTGGTGTAACTTTGTCCGCCATAGATGGGCAGCACATGAAAATTATCCAGATGCTTG
>JBFJVR010000182.1:0-5808 GCA_041624095.1 Oleiphilaceae bacterium | reverse complement strand
TTGCAGAAAAGCGTAACTATTGGGGGCGTATTATCGGGGATACCGGAGAAAGGCTCGATGGCTTCTTTGCCAGTGAGAATACCATTGCTAAAAGTAACAACAGCTTTATCAAGCTCGGTATGGAACTGTATCAAGGTAAAGGAGAAAGCTCACATTATAAGCCCATCGTTAAGTTCAGGCTCGACCTGCCGACGCTAGAAGAGCGGCTTAAACTGGTCTTCGAAAGTGAAGCCCCCGAAACCCAATCCCTTTCCGAAAAAGACAGGGGCACCACCAAACTTTCTCGCGACGATGTATCCAGTACCGCGGTATGTGCAATACAGTTACAGTCGAAACCACGTCACGACTGGCGAGCCTCAACCTCTGTGGGCGTCGACTTAAAGCTGCCCATGGATGTATTTTGGCGTTCGAAAGCCCGCTATCGCTGGCAAATCTCACCTCTTTGGGACCTGGAAACCCAACAGAATATTTACTATTTTCACCAAACCGGCTGGGGAGAAAAAACCCGCTTTACCTTTCAACGCATTGGTGAAGAGTATGTGTTCAGAGCAAACTCCGAGGCCAAGTATTTTTATGATGAACGGCGTTTCGAGTTTGCACACGGCTATTCCTTTCAAAAGGAACTCAGCCCGATCCGCGCTATCAACTACCAGTTTGGCTTAATCGCTGAAAGCAAGCCCCACAGGCAAGTCAGCAGCTATTACCTCAGTACAGTCTACCGGCGAAAGCTTTCTCAAGAATGGTTGTTCTATCAGCTGACACCGGGCATCTCCTTTCCCCGAGACGATAACTTTAAAGCCAACCCGTTTATCACTGCACGCATTGAAATGGTGCTATCTTCGCCTGAGTAAACTATGACAGATACCCACTTTTCCCTACAACCTATAGCCTACATAAGCAGCCCGTTTAAAGAGAAGTTTGGCCTGCCAAGGCAACCAGGGCTGATTTCAAGCATCACTGCCAGCATTAACATGCACACCCCCTACGACCAGCCCGATGCTTTCAGGGGTATAGAGCAGTTTTCACATCTTTGGCTCACATTCGGTTTTCACCAGAACGACCATACGACCTGGCGCCCTCTAATTCGCCCACCCCGCTTGGGCGGCAACGAGAAACTGGGCGTATTTGCCAGCCGTTCTTCGTTTCGCCCCAATGGCCTAGGACTTTCGGTCGTTAAGCTAATCAAGCTCCATACTAAGGCAAGCAGTTGCAGCCTAGAGATAGCCTGCCCGGACCTGCTCGACGGCACGCCAATTTTCGATATTAAGCCCTATATAGCCTATGCAGATGCTATACCGGCGGCCAATTCAGGCTTCGCCAGCAGTACACCGCCAAAAACCTTCAAAGTAATGTTTTCGGACAGTAGCCTGAACGACCTCGAACGCTTATACCACGCCACCACCTCAACGCGCCCACCATTGGCGACGCTCAAAGCCTTTATCAACGAATGCCTGGCCTATGACCCTCGCCCTGCATACAAAAGGGCCCAAGACGACAAGCAGTACGGCATCCGCCTGTATGACCTGAACATACTCTGGAGGGTCGACAGAGTTATCATCGTAGACGCCGTAAGCTTAGCGTCGGACTAATCTTTCTCAAGCAGGGTAAAAAGTAAACCAATACTCATCTGCCTTCGTAAAAACAAGGTGGAACGTGCAGCAAAACACTGACTGGTGAAAATAAGTGGCGCTCGAAAAGCTGGACACTTTAAATAGCCATGGAACAACAGACTGGAAATAGGTGTGATACGAACGACTGGCTGTGAGCAAGGGGGAGAAATTGGGTGATGACTTCCATCAGCTACACCCCGGCACACGAATCCACCGCTGTGGCTGCTCCCTTCCGGGCCTGACCAGGTTCACGGTTTATCATTGCGAGGGAACCAATGAAAGTCACCATAACTAACAGTATCTGCTGGGCATTTACTGAAAGAGCGCGCATTCTAACAGAGCATGAATAACATGGAAAGAGCCAGTTTAAGCAAGGTTCAAGGCTTGCATTTGTTACCCTGTTTCATCCCGGCAGCTGTTACTATACTGTGTGCCGACAAGCCGCTTATTAATACACATAAATATCCTGAAGAGTAAGCCCGACCGTGACCAATGAAACTTCCCCAATTCAGCCAAGGCCGGCCGTTTGCTACTTCGATGCGATTATCATCGGTGCAAGTATTGCGGGCTGTGTTTGCGCCCTCGAACTAGCGAATAAGGGCTGGCGAGTCCTGGTATTAGAAAAACGAAAGGAAGCGGACTATTACAAAAAAATATGCACGCACCTGATACACCCGGGAGGCTACAACAAACTAGCCCAGCTTGGCGTGCTTGACTCCCCCGGATTGCAACACCCCCACATGACTGCATTAGACGTACGCTTTGCTTCGCGCTCGGTGTTTTTCCCCCTTGGGGCTAGACTCAGCGCGTCCAACATTGAGCGCAAGGATCTCGATCCCGCACTCAAAAACAAGCTTATCAAACACCCCAACATTACCTTAAACCTTGGGTATCAGGCCGTCGAGCTGATCATCGAACGCAACAAGGTAAAAGGGGTGATGGCAAGCTCTGCGACACTTCCAGAAACTGAATTCAGAGCACCGGTCACCATTGGCGCCGACGGCCGAAATTCGGTGTCGACGAAACTAGCTAATGGCAGCACCAAACTACAAAAAAATGGCCGCGTGGCCCTGTTTCGATACTATGAAAAACCGTCTTTACCCGACGATGACCAGAGTCAGGCAAGCGCCCGAAGTATCGTGTTTGCTCTCGAAAAAGGAGGCGAGTACCTTGGTTACTTCCCGAATAACCAGCATACTTTGGTGAGCTGGTATATTTCCGCAGAGAGATATCAGGCAGTCGCCACCGACCGTGAAGCGCACTTTAAGGCACAGGAGAAGTTCCTGTCATCGCAGCACTTGTTCCTTGGGCCAGCGGCTGGGCCGGTAATGGTGGCAAAGGATACTTCGCCACAGCAATCAAAAACAACTTTGAGGCATTTTGTACAAGTCGGGGATGCGTATCTGGCGGCGGACCCGCTAACCGGGGTAGGCTGCACTTGGGCAATGAGTTCCGCCAGCATGCTTGCCCACTTTTTAGGCAAAGCACCTAACGAAGCAATCTTGTCTGCGCTGGCCGCTTGGCGACTAAATTTGGGAATTAAAGCATATAAACTAACGCATAAACTCCGCTTTGCCCTTCCTTCGTGGCTGATGACCTTTGTCTCAACCAAAGGACACTGGGTATTCAACACCCCCGTCTATGCCTTATTAGCCTGGCTAAGCAAGCCTAGAGGGCGAAACGCCGCCCGATTGCAGCCGCCCTTGGATGCTTAGGGGTTTGTCATCAAAATTTCCAAGGCACTGCTAGATGCCCACAATCGGCATGAAGATTTGGCGCGCGTAATCGCCGTATACAACAACGCTCGGGATAAGAGCTCAGGGGCATAGTCCGCCAACACAATATCAAGCTTGGCAAATTCCGACCCCTGACTTTTATGCACCGTCGTCGCATAAGCCGGAACCAGAGCCGAAAGACGGTACAGCGGAATCACCTTCACATCTCCTTCCGAATTAGCAAAATGCACTTCGAAGAACGTTTTCCCCCCGGGCTTTTCTGGCTGTTCCATTATAAAGCCCACATCGCCATTAAACACGCCTAGCGAAAAATGATTGCGACTGACCATCACGGCCTTGCCGTGGTAGATCTCACTATGGAAACCAAAGTGCTGCTCAATATATCGGTTTAGCACTTCGACGCCAGCAGGCCCTTCTCGCGTCGAACATATAAGCTGGTAACGCTCGAACTCGGCCAATAGCTCACTGAGTAGGGCATTCGCGGTTAATTTTTCAAAATACGCTTGATAGCCGAGTGCAACACACGAACGTATCTCTGGTCGTCTTATCGTGTTTTGGTCTACCGCGAACCAACTGACGCAGTGATCTTTCAACTCCCTATCGCTATTCCGCCTCCTTGCTTCGCTTTTGGCCAGATTACGCTCCCCCGCCAAGACCACAGCGTCTACCGTATCCTCACGTGTACTTAAAAAGCGGTGCAAGGTTTCATATGAATCAGACAACACAAGCTGGGAAAGTTGTTTCAGCTCACCATCAAAGCGGTAGGTTTTTCGTAACTGACACAAGGGATTATGCCTTACCTTTGTGGCGCTTACGTTTTGCGGTGCCACAGACGCGCCAAGTTGCGAGACTATCTGTCGCTCGGAATAGCTACAAAGGGAAGAAAGGCTTGCGGTCGATGCAGGCGACTGCGGCAGTTCAGCAAAGCGCTGCACCCAAGTGGCAAATACCTGCCCCGGCTCAACCGGCGGTAACTGGTTGTGATCGCCCATAAAAACAATATGCGCCGAGTCAGGGAGCACACGCAGTAATGCCGCCATTAACTCGATATCGATCATCGACGACTCATCGACCAGTACTATATCCACGGTGGCTGTATCGTTCTGGCGCTTATGCGCGAGTAAGATCGCGTCACTATCGGCATATGTGCTCGCAAAGCGCGCGTCGTTTAATGCACCATGCTCATGTAAAAAACGGTGAATAGTGGTTCCGCTGCCGGGCAAAACCTGCCTCGCCTGAATGAGCAGCTGTTTTGCTGAGACAGCTAAATTCGACTGTTGCTCTAGCAGCGTAAACTGCTCTGATATTGCCTGGCTTAAGCGCAGCGCTGCTTTACCGGTGGGAGCCAGCAAGCGTACCTTAGGTACAGCAGGAAGCCCTTCTAATTCCTCTTTGTTCCGCAGTTGAAACTGAGCCATAAGCAAACACAGCATCCGCGCCGCGGTGGTGGTTTTTCCTGTTCCCGGTCCGCCGGTAACTATGGTAAAAGAACAAAGTAAGGCATAGGCGGCCGCCATGCGCTGCCAGTCGATTTCCTGATTATCATCGCTAGACTCATCCAACGAGCCAAAAATATGGCTTACAAGCGTCGCCAAGTGGGCAATTTCCGCTTTAGATACGTGCACCGGAGAGGTCAAACGACTTTGCATCCACTCATTCAGTTCCCGCTCCAGCAACCAGTGCCGCCGTAAATATACCGTTCCCGCCTCATAGACCAAAGGTTGATCAAACTGACTGGCAACCCCTTCTTGCTGAATCACCATACAAGAACGCAACAAGGCAAGGTCTTGCAGGGCTTTAATACAATCCAAGGGGATGCCCAGTTGCGTGTACTTTTCAAGCCCATCCAAATTTAGCGATGTTTTACCTTGCGAGCCCATATAAGACACCAGACAGCCCAACGCCGCCAAGGCCGATATTTTTTCTTTCGTGCAGTCCTCACCGCTTCGGGCGAGTTCTTCGTCACAGATATGCTGCGCCACGTAAAGATCCAGCCACCGAATAGTGCTTTCGTTCTTCGAAACTTTGGCGGCTAATGACTTTAATACACCAATGCTTAGTCTCATACTGCGCTCATTACTTTATCCAGGGCTTCGATCACTTCGACCGCAGGCTTCGCAAAGTAAACGCCACTATGCTGTTGGCCCGATACACGCCCGGGCGTTTTTTGCGGCGATAAATCCAGGCCACGCAAGAACAGATATACGACACCACCGAAGTCTCTCTGGTAGAGATAATTTTCTCCTAGACGCGCTTTTAAGTGGCGGTGTAAGGCCAAGGTATACAGCAGATACTGCACATCGTAACGATGCTCGCTCATCGCCGAACTTAAGGCCTCGTCACCATAATCGCCTAGTTGTTCACCGAGATAGTTTGATTTGTAATCAAGGATGTAATATTGACCAGAATAACGATACACCAAATCAATCGCGCCTTTTACATGCCCTTCAAAGGTTTTAAAT
>JBFJVR010000181.1:0-5827 GCA_041624095.1 Oleiphilaceae bacterium | reverse complement strand
TAAAGTCTGCTTCAGAAATACCCAGTTTTGGTTCAGTGAGTGTCCCTGTAACCGCTATCACGTCATCCTTACTGGCACCGATTTTCTCAAGTAGCTGCTCATACCTTGGCAGGCTTTTTTCCTGAACAAGCAAGTAAACTTTATCGCCGCGTTTATGTAATTTTTCGACAAGGAAACGGCCAATAAACCCGGTTCCGCCTGTTACGAAGTAGCTCATCTATCTATACCCCAAAATATGGAACTCGTTGAGCGAAATGAACTCGCTCAAGAGCAAAGGTTAATTTATTTCAATCCCTGCACTTTTCTTTTGATAACCCTTAGACAAGGTGCATCTATGCGCCGATCTCGCACTGTGCTGGCCAAAGCCAAGTTTGGAGGCCCCAAACTCAATGCCCAACTTAGTATATCGTCTATTCCACTCAGAGCAACCAAGTAAGACGCAAGACTGCCAACTAATGGTTTCAGGACCTGAAACAAGTAATCGCCACCAATATAAACAGTCTCTCGTAGAGCAACAACTCCAATCTTTTTAAGCCTTCCCGTGAAGAGAGCCAAGCACTGACAAACACCGGAATTCTGAACCCTGAAGCTGGAAACAAAGCACTAGCAATCAGCTGCTGGTGAGGGCTGTGACAAGTTATGTTAGAGATGCCATAATGCCGCCTAGAATAAAGTAAACAATTCCCCTTCTATGCCTAGTATCGAGGTAAATTTTGCGCACTTCGCCCCTTCTCGTTTTTTTGCTGTTGTTGCTTCCCGTTCAATTGACCTACGCCAAACAGGCTCTCACAGACAATAGCATTATCAAGAGTCCAAACGACTCGCGACAGTATCGAGCGATCGAACTGGCCAACCAGCTCCCGGTACTACTTATATCAGACCCAGCGTCAGACACCTCGGCTGCAGCGCTAGACGTCGCCGTTGGCAGCGTTCACGACCCTGAATCACACCAGGGTTTGGCACACTTTCTTGAGCACATGCTGTTTCTTGGCACCGAAAAATATCCAGATGCCGACGAGTACCAACGCTATATCAGCGAACATGGTGGCAACCACAATGCCTTTACCGCACCAGAACATACAAACTATTTTTTTGACATTCAGCCTGCTTATTTTGAACAGGCACTGGACCGCTTTGCCGAGCAATTTACTTCACCTCTATTCAATGCAGAATACGTATCTCGAGAAGTTAATGCGGTTCACTCAGAATTCAGTTCCAAGTTGAAAGACGACGGACGACGTTTCTATTCAGCAATAAAGCAGTTGCTACCCGAGGGCCACCCTTATAGAAAGTTTTCGGTGGGGAATCTCGAAACCTTGCAAGCAGAACAGCAAACCGCCCTTCGCGATGCTCTGCTGGCGTTTTACGAAGCTCACTACTCCGCAAACAAAATGCGTCTGGTACTGCTGGGAACCCAAACTCTGGACGAACTAGAGGCGCTTGCGAAACGCAAATTTTCTGCGATCAAAAACCGGCAATTAGATAAACAAAAGGTCATCCAGACTTACTTTGAGGATGACTTATTACCTGCTCGCATAGACGTACAATCCATTATGGACAGACGCTCGTTAAGCATTGCCTTCCCCGTGCCGTCGGCGTTTGAGTATAAACGTTCCCAGCCCATCAACTATCTCGCCAACCTCATTGGCCACGAGGGCCCTGGCAGTCTGTTGTCACTGCTGAAGCACCAGCAATGGGCCGACTCCCTTTCTGCCGGCACTCAATTCGACAACAAGTTTGAAGCCTTGTTCACCATCACTATAGGCCTCACCGAGGAGGGCTACCAACAGCAGCAAAAGGTCATCGCCGCGCTGTTTACCTATATTGAGCTGCTCAAGCGCCAGGGCATCCAGCGCCGCTATTTCGACGAACAGGCACGTATGCTGGCAATCAGCTTTGAATTTCAGGAAAAAAGCGAACCCATCCATCTGGTCAGTTCACTGGCCATGCGACTGCACGACAGTCCGCCCGAAAAAATATTATTCGAAGCTTACGATCTGAGTGACTATGCACCCAAACGTTATCAAGAATACTTGTCTTACCTGACACCCGATAACATGCTTGTTGCAATTAGCGCAAAGGACATCGAAGGCGACAAACGCACCCCCTGGTACGAGACAGAATACCGCGTCACTAAACTAGATACCGAGGAACTCTCTCGTGAAATAAGTAACTTGGGAACCTCACTCTCAGGCCATCTCAGTTTGCCCGAAGAAAACATATTTATCCCCGAAAACACTACCTTGCTTAGCCTAAAAAACGATACGCGCCCCGAGCTATTACTAGAGCAAAAGGGTTTCGCATTGTGGCATGCCAGCGATACCAGCTTCGACACTCCCAAAGCGAATTTATTTTTAACTATACGCTCGCCTCATGCGATGACATCGGCTTATAGCCTGAATGCCACCGAGGTGATGATCGACCTTTTTAATGATGTGCTTAACGAATTCAGTTACCCAGCCTACTTGGCGGGACTCAACTACGAGCTATACAACCATATGCGAGGCCTAAGCATTAAAATTAGTGGCTATAACGACAAGCAAAGTGAGCTACTGCGTAAAATCCTGCTCACCATTAAACATGGCAAGCTTGATCACTCCCGTTTTGCCCTAGCCAAGGAACGCTTGCAGCGTCGGCTGGCAAACTCCCTAGAGAAAAAACCCTATGAACAAGCAATAGCAGAGTTGCAGCGCACACTGTTAGAGCCATCCTGGTCAATTGAAGAACGGCAGCGCGCTTTGGATGAGCTTGATGCGCACAAACTCGAAGCGTTCAGAAAGTTATTTTTTAGCGAACAGGATCTTGTTTTGCTTAGTACCGGTAACATTAGCAGAGCCAGCTCACTGAACCTGGCCACTCTGACGCGCAACATGCTTCTCAAAGACAGTAAGGCAGCGCACGTCGCGCGCTCTAAAGTAGTTAAACTGGGCGGCGGCAAAGCCAGCCAGAAGGTGTTAAACGTATCTCACCCGGATACCGGCTTTGTCATGTATCAGCAGGGAGGCGGACGAAGCTATGAGGATCGCGCCCTGAATCTAGTGTTAAGCCAGTTATTATCAAGCTCCTACTACGCCACGATGCGCACCGAAAAACAGCTTGGCTATATTGTTTTCGCAACCAATTTTGAACTTATAGAAGTACCCGGAACGGCATTTATCGTTCAGTCCCCGTCGGCAGACGGCGCCTTGCTATATCAAGAAAGCCTTGCCTTTCTCGAAACCGAACTGGCCGAACTGATGAGCAAAGGTGCGCAACTTGAGCGCATCAAGCACAGTATCGTGAGCAAACTAAAAGAAAAAGACAACACACTGTACAAGCGCAGTAATTATTACTGGAAAGAAATAGATCGTTTAAACGAGCACTTTGACACCAAAGAAAAGCTCATTACCGCGGTTGAACAGGTTTCGCTAAAAGGCTTGCGCCACTACCTTGAAGCACGTTTAAAGAATAAAGGTAAGACGCTAATCATCATGACTCGAAAAACCAACGCCGATGGCACTGAAGCACACGGTTCACCCCCTTCGCGCGACAACTTCTTCTAGCTGCATGCATACGGGTAATTCGCGACGAAACGCCCTGCCCCCTGCCCTGAAAAAGGGCTGACCACGTAAACAGAAAGCGGCATATAGGGGATAAACTACGCATCCCGGGCTATAATCGCAGTGCCGGTGAAGCTATGTACTCGAACACCGGGTACCCTACCGCAGCGGAACTCATGCAACCTTTGCTTAAAATAGTGAGAGACAAAAGCATGTTTCGAAGTACGCTACAAAAATTAGCAGCCCTGCTCTTGCTGAACCTTGCAAGCACTATAGTGTGGGCTGAAATACGCGTATCGGGAGCGGAATTCGAGTCGCCGGAATATTACTATGAGCACGGAAAAGTCGCTGGAAGTTTTGGCGCTAGATTCCAATGCATACTTGAGCGCACGGCACTCAATAAGGGCTTAAAGATTCTGCCTTACACGCGGCAATCTGTGCTATTTGAGAGGGGCGAAATCGACGTTATTTTCCCTTGGGTCGCCACACCCGAACGTAGCGCAAAATTTCTCTCCTCAAAGCCTGTGGTAACGATAGTGGCGGCGCTTGTATCCAGCAACGTAAAGTTCAAAACGCTGCAAGACCTCGCCAATACTGATGTTGCGACGGTCAAAGGTTCGGTTTTTCACGCCTTGGTGGAATCGCACCATGCCAGGGTGCATAGCACCTACTCCTATCAACAAGCACTCGACATGTTAAAACATGACAGGGTCAAAGCAGTCATTATCCCCAACACGGCAGTGCCCCAGTCTGACCACCCATGGCACATCAGCGAACTGCGAGAAATGGATATCGTTTTTTATCTAAGGGGAAATCATACCGAACATCAGGAAATAAAAGCTCGCTTAGACCACGCCATCTCCACATGCGAAATGCCTCAAATGCAGCCATGAAAAATCATCCCCCTTGCCTTAAAGCTCTTAAGGACTACATCAGCGCCTGAGTAATTACCTGCAAGTTATGACGCATCATATCGATGTAAGTCTTGGCTCCGGCACTGGATAAGGCGTCAGACACCAGGGTTCCGCCCACCCGTGCCTGAGTTTCCCGTTCGACCTGCTCCACCAAACGCGGGTTTGAGACATTCTCAACAAAAATCGCCCTCACATTACGCGCCCTTATCTGGCGAATTACCTTTGCAATATCTGACGCCGAAGCCTCGGCTTCGGTACTCACCCCCTGCAAACTGAAGATATTCATGTTGAACTCTCTCGCGAGATACGCAAAAGAGTTATGCGGTACCACAAGATTTCTGTCTGATGGCGCAATGTGCTTAAGCGCTTGCTCAACTTCAAGTTTGAGCCCTTCTAGCTGCTCAATATAACGAGCGGCATTCTCCGCATAATTTGCACGATTAGCGGCGTCAAGCTTTTGCAAGCCTGCCGTAATATTCTTCACATACTGAATCACAGCGCTAATGCTATGCCAAGCATGGGGGTCTGCATCGTGCAAAGGAGCATCCGAATGATGATGGTGATGATGACCTATATGATCATGCTCTAAAATGGGGCTAACACCCCGGCTGGCAATGACTTGCGCGCCCTTAAACCCGGAAGATGACACGACACGGCTAATCCAGCCTTCATAACCAAGTCCGTTCATGACCAGCAAGTCCGCACTGCGTACCGCCTTGATATCTCTAGGTGAAGCGTGAAACACGTGCGCGTCTTCATCAAAATCGACTAGACTATACACACTCACGTGTTCACCTCCGACTTGCATGACCAAGTCCGCCAAAATGCTGAATGTTGCAACCACTTTTATCGCTGGCACTTCGGTATTTTCCTCACCTGCCAAGGTGCCAAAAGTACTTAAACAAGATGCGCAAAATAGAAACAGCCTCACACTACGAAACATAAAACTCTCCGCTTAATAAATTAATATGAACCCTCAGCGGGCTCAATGATGCAGGCCCGCAGAGAAGAATCTACGCGCGCTTTATCAATAAAAGAATGGTGAATAATTTCAATGCGAGCGCTAGCAATGCTTTCTAGTGAGCGTTCATCCCAGCACTGCCCGCTTATATTGAAGGACTTGGCTCCCTGATCACTTAGCACCAAAGCCTTTACACGCACGACATCCAGGCTTTTGAGCCATGCCCGAAACTTGTCATAATAAAAACGGCAACCCGGTGGCACTACCCAACCAACACTAAAGGCCTCACTCCCGCTGCGTGAAACGCACTGCCAGGTATTATCATCAGCCTTTGTCGCCGCCCTATCTTCTGTCTCCGCATAAGCCACGTGAGCTCCGTCGTCCGAGCCTTGTCCGTTCATCAAGGTATAGGC
>JBFJVR010000180.1:0-5830 GCA_041624095.1 Oleiphilaceae bacterium | reverse complement strand
TATAACGTAAGCGACGCCGCAGGCAATGCTGCCCCAACCGTCACGCGCGATGTCATTGTTGCAGATACCATAGCGCCAACAATCACACTGATTGGTTCAAGCCCGGTTAATCATGAGCAGGGCGTGACATACACCGACGCCGGCGCCACAGCCAACGATGGAGTCGATGGAGACCTGTCCGCAAGCATCATCGTCACGGGCGCAGTTGACTTCAATACAGCGGGAACATATACCTTGTCCTACAATGTATCGGACTCAGCCGGTAATGCAGCAAGCACAGTGACAAGAGACGTCATTGTTGCCGACACGATTGCTCCAGTGCTAACACTTCTTGGGGACAACCCTATCGACCACCCCGTAGGTGAGATCTATGTGGACTCAGGTGCATCAGCAAGCGATAGCTTTGAGGGCGACATCAGCGGCAGCATTATTCAAGGAGGGGCATTTGATCAAAACACTGTTGGAACCTATACCCTCACCTACAACGTTAGCGATACCGCCGGCAACGCTGCTGCGCAGATCACACGCACCGTCAACGTAGTCAGCCCAACAACAATCAGCACCGAAGTAGAAAGCGAAACTCTGGTTGGTGTGACAGCTGCATCTGCACCAGAAACTGGCTTTACCGGCGCAGGTTATGTTCCATTAAGCGCCGCTGGCTACATCGAATATGCCTTTACATCCTATTCGGTGCCATATGACCTGACACTCCGTTACTCTTCAACAGAACTTACCGCTGTAAGCATTGAAATCATCTTGAACGGCGTTTCACAGGGCAACCTATCACTACCCTCAACGGGCAGCCTATCAGCGTGGGCAGACAGCGCACTTATGGCACTCACACCTTTATCGGGCAGCAATACTTTGCGCATTAATATTTCAGGGGCCAGCGCAAGCAATATTGATGCCGCCACCCTGACCCCGCAGTAATAGTAAGGTGATAAGCATGATGACAAGAAAACTTGCATACACTATAACTGCCGCCCTACTGAGCGCATGTGGGGGCGGGGGCGGAGGCGGATCTGAGCCTAGCTCAGGCGATTCGCCTTTAGAACTAACAGGCACCTTTGTCGATAGCCCAGTAAGCGGCCTATACTATGAAACCGCAACACGCTCTGGCCTAACTAATAGCGCAGGACAGTTTAAGTATCTCGAAGGGGAAACTGTTTCTTTCTATCTTGGCGGTACAACGCTTGGCGCCGCAGTAGGCAACGAAATCATTACGCCCTTTAAGCTGATGGGTATAACTGCGCCGACAGGGCAAACACAGATAATGCGATCCCTTGGCGCGGCTGAAGTTAATGGCCTCGACAGAGCCATAAACATCGCAACCCTATTGCAAGCATTAGATACAGATGGCGATCCCAACAACGGTATCGAGTTAAATAATGCGCATCAGGCGCTTGCTTCGGCCCAAATTAATTTAGCGACCAAGGCGGCAGACTTTATTACCTTAGACTCACTTATTCGTGCCCGCACTCTTGTGGGTACCGACCACCCTCTTACTCTCAACAACGTCGTGAAACACCTCTATAACAGTCTCGGAGTGCAAGTACGCTCAAATCTTGTCTCTAGATACACAGCGAGCGACAACAACACGCCACTGGAAACCGTAAACTATTCCTATGACGCAAACGGCCGAGTAAGTTCTGCCAGCTTTGACCGAGGCAGTGATGGCAGTATCGAAAGTATAAAAAGCTATAACTACAACAGCAGCGGAAACGTTGCAAGCATCACAAACTCCGGCGACCAAACAACACAGATTTTTACCTACGACAGCAATAACAACCTATTGGAGCTTCGAGTAGAAAGAGACGGCAGTGCTATTTCCCAGCAAAACTATAGCTATGACTCAAACAACAATTTGACACGCTTGGAATCAGACACTAACGCCGATGGCACAGCCGACAGTATCACCACTTACCAGTACGGCAGCGAAAATAATATGCTTGCAGTCGAGCAGGACAAAAATGCCGACGGCAATATAGATGCGAAGCAGTACTATGAATACACTGAGGGGCTTGTTGAACGCTTTATCAGTGACACAGATAACGATAACGCTGCGGACACCATCATCACCTATAGCTACGATGCCAATGGTAACAAAACTCTAGCGTCCACCGAAAATACAGCCGATGGTTTACCTGACTTTGTGAGCCGATTTCAATATGACAGCAACAACAATCTCATTCGCTATGAGCTAGACCGAAATATGGATAACTCTCCTGATTATATTGAGGCATCCAGGTACAACTCTCAAAACCAGCGCAGCTACCTATATCGAGACACCGACGGCGATGGTAACTGGAATCGTGTTTCACAGTATTTCTATGATGCCAACGGAAAGCAAATCCGGATGATTGAAGACCAAGACGGCAATGGCATTGCAGACAAAGTCTGGAGCGGCACCTATGAGCCCGCCATTCTAGAGAATAACTGGGACATTATTATTAGCCAACTCGAGCAAAATTATTAGCCGAACATAAAAACAGCTACTCTAAAGGCAACTTTTCCATCGACTTTTAAAAAAAAGCCCCGACAATCATCGGGGCTTTTTTATTCTTTACACTCTAGAATTAGGGTGCAATTTCATCTCGTAGCAACTAAAACTCATCTTCAGCTAGTGCCATCAAGTCATCGCTACCTGATCGAATTGACTCAAGCAATGCAACAGACTTAGGCAACAAACGGCTGAAGAAGAACTTGGCCGTCTTCACTTTGGTTGCATAAAATGCATCTTGCCCTGCTTTTGGAGCAGCAACTTTGGCCATCTTTGCCCACATATAAGCATAGGTAGTGAGACCAAACAGTTCCAAATAATCCATTGCCGCCGCACCAATTGCATTAGCATCGTCTTTGGCGTTATTCAAAACGTACTCTGTTGCATCACTGAGACGCTCTAACGAAGCTGACAGAGGCGCAATAAATGCTGCCAAATCCTGATTATCAGATTCTTCATCAATGAAGGAAGATACTTCCGCGGCAAACAATTCAAACAGCTGCCCACCGTTTGCAACGACTTTCCGCCCCATCAGATCCATCGCCTGAACACCGTTTGTACCCTCGTAGATCTGGGTAATACGCGTATCCCGAACCAGCTGCTCTTGCCCCCATTCACGAATAAAACCATGCCCACCGAAAATCTGCTGGCCGGTGATACAAGTATCTAGCGCGCGGTCGGTCATATATGCTTTAGCGATAGGCGTAAGCAGCGCGACCATTGCTTCTGCATGCTTCTTTTGCTCAGGGTCGTCTGAAAACTTAGAGATATCCAGGTAGCGTGCAACATAACTCGAAAACGCGCGACTCCCTTCTGTATAGGCTTTCATGGTTAACAGCATGCGACGCACGTCTGGGTGAACTATGATAGGGTCAGCAGCTTTATCGGTATTCACCGCGCCGGTCGGAGCGCGCCCCTGAAGACGGTCACGCGCATATTCAACTGCATTCTGGTAGGAGCGCTCTGCAGCCGCAAAACCTTGTATGCCAACACTTAGACGCTCGTAATTCATCATCGTAAACATGGCTGCAAGCCCTTTGTTTACTTCACCAACCAGCCAGCCTTGAGCGCCGTCGAAGTTCATAACGCAGGTACCCGATGCCTTGATACCCATTTTATGTTCGATGGAACCACAGGTTACATTATTGTTCTCGCCCACGACGCCATTGTCATCAACATGATTACGAGGCACCAAGAATAATGAAATACCGCGAGAACCCGCAGGCGCATCAGGAAGCTTGGCAAGAACCAAGTGTATAATGTTATCTGTCAGGTCATTATCACCGCCGGTGATAAAAATCTTGGTTCCGGTGATACTATAACTACCGTCTGATTTAGGTTCGGCCTTCGTTCGGATCATACCCAGGTCGGTACCCGAATGCGGCTCGGTAAGATCCATTGCACCGGTCCACTCTCCCGAATACATTTTAGGCAGATATTTCTGCTTTAACTCTTCAGTCGCGTGCGCATCAATTGCCAGTGCAGCACCAGAGGTCAAACAAACGTACAGGCCAAATGAGATGTCTGCAGAGTAAAGCATTTCTTCGTACTGGGCACCCAGCATTTTTGGCATACCCATACCTTCGTATTCGACGTTACCAGTCAAACCAGACCATCCGCCTTCTGCAAAGGTTTTATAAGCATCACGGTATCCCGTTGGTACCGTTACCTTGCCATCTTCAAACTTACACCCTTCTTCATCACCATTTCGGCTCAAAGGTGCAATCAGAGAGGCCGTGATTTTTCCTGCTTCTTCCAAAATAGCATCGGCTGTTTCAATATCTACTGCGTCTTGAGTACCCGCCAAAGAACCCCAAAGCTTTTCCGCCTCAAACACTTCATTCATTACAAATCGAATGTCTTTTAACGGAGCTTTATAATCTGCCATTTACATATCCTCGGTTTAAACCAATCACTCATTTCTCAATGCACATTCGGCGCATTACCACTAGAACAGGGGCTTGATTTCATCCTGTTACTACATCTTGCTTAAAATCTCGGCGCGTATTTTAACGCAAAAAGCCCGCTAACGCGGGCTTTTTTTACAAATTACCCTTAAAAGGCAAAATGTTCTTCTGGCATATCCATAATCGAAGAGCCGCCAGCTGCAATCATTTGCGCATGTGCTGCCGTTCTAGGCAATACACGCTCAAAATAGAATCGAGCAGTTTGGATTTTCGCTTTATAGAAATCTTCTTCAGTCGTACCTTCAGCCAGTTTTTTCTGAGCGGTTTCTACCATTTTCGCCCAGAAGTATCCCAGCGCAATGTAGCCAGAGTACATCAGGAAGTCGACAGAGGCTGCACCTACTTCATCACGGTTCTGCATGGCAGTCATGCCGATTTTCATCGTAATGTCGCCCCACTCTTTATTAAGCTTTGTCAGCTGCTCAACAAAAGGCTTCATTTCTTCATTGCCTTCTTGCTCTTGGCAGAATACATGAACCAACTTGGTGAAGTTTCGCAGTGACGCACCCTGAGTCATCAGAATTTTACGACCCAGTAAGTCAAGCGCCTGAATACCCGTTGTGCCTTCGTACAGCAGTGCAATACGCGTATCACGAACTATCTGCTCCATGCCCCACTCTGCGATGAAACCGTGTCCACCAAACACCTGGACACCATGGTTCGCTGCTTCGTATCCTGCTTCGGTACAGAAAGCTTTCAGAATTGGCGTCAGGAAGCCCAACATTTCGTCGGCCGCTTTCTGAGCCTCACCTTCACCGTGTTGCATGATATCTGCTTGCTGTGCAGCAAAATAAATCATCGCACGCGAACCTTCGGCAATCGCTTTTTGAGTCAGCAACATGCGACGAACGTCTGGGTGGACAATAATCGGGTCAGCTTTTCCATCCGGGTTCTTAGGACCCGAAAGTGAACGCATCGCCAAACGCTCTTTAGCGTAGGTAAGCGCTCCCTGGAATGAACCTTCCGCAGCTGCAAGTCCCTGAATAGAGGTACCAATACGTGCAACGTTCATGAAGGTGAACATGCAGTTCAAGCCTTTGTTTTCTGGGCCAATCAACCAACCTTTAGCACCATCAAAGTTCATCACACAGGTAGAGTTACCGTGAATACCCATCTTGTGCTCAATAGAACCACAGGTAACTGCATTACGATCGCCTGCATTACCATTGGCATCGGGCAGAAACTTAGGCACGATAAACAAGGAAATACCCTTAGTGCCTTCTGGCGCACCCGGCAGACGCGCAAGTACGATATGAACGATGTTGTCCACCATATCGTGCTCACCCGCTGAAATGAAGATTTTCGTGCCGGTAATGTCGTAGCTACCGTCTGCGTTCGGCTCAGCTTTGGTTGTTAGAATACC
>JBFJVR010000179.1:0-5860 GCA_041624095.1 Oleiphilaceae bacterium | reverse complement strand
TGAGCTGACTCTAAAAAAGTGGACACCTTCCATACGTTGAAAATAGGAAGGTGAACATGCAATACCAATCTCATAAACGTTACACTGAAGCATTCAAAATAGAGGCAGTTCGACGCTCTTTGGAAACACACGGTACTCAGCGCGCGTTAGCCAGAGAATTAGGCATTCACGAAAACATGCTTTGTCGATGGCGGCGCCTTTACTTAACTCCACAAGACAAGAGTGATCGACTGTTGAAGAAAGTAAATGCACCCGACAAAAGCTACAAAGATCTCGAACGAGAGAATCGCAAACTAAAAAAGCAACTTGAACGTGCTGAAACGGATATCGAAATACTAAAAAAGGCGCAGGAGTACTTCGCGGAACTAAGGAAGAACGATTCCAGTTCATCCAGGTAAATTGTGTTCAGTGGGGTACTCAACCATTATGCCGCATGTTCGATGTTTCCAAGTCGGGGTTTTATAGCTGGCGAACAAGGCCACTATCACGCCAGGCCAAGAAACGTCACGATATCTGGCAGCTCATCGTCAAGATACTCCAGAGCTTCAATCATGGCATTGGCTATCGTCAGGTCGCTAAACAGGTACGCAAAGCCCACTATGCGGTTAGCAATGGTTGCGTACAGCGCCTATTACAGAGGCACGGCTATCGTGCCATTGCTGCACGCAAGGTGAGAAGGTTTAAGTCGGCGCAGGTACATAAATTCATCCCGAACTTGCTGAATCGCCAGTTTAATGTGACTAAGGCTAATCAAGTTTGGGTATCGGATATTACACAGATACCTAGCAAGGAAGGCTGGCTATACCTCTGTACCATTAATGACTTGGGCTCACGGGCGATCGTGGGGCATAGCATGGGGCGCAGGCCCGATGCACTATTGGTAAGGCGTGCACTAGAAGCGGCTATGCGGTGTGCCGGAAAAGATAATCTGAATGATCTGCTGTTTCACTCGGATCAGGGTGCTCAATATACCTGTTACCAAACACAAAAGTGGTTAACAGACCAAGGCGCGACACTCAGTCTATCTCGGCGCGGGAACTGCTGGGACAACGCGTGCGCTGAAAGCTTTTTTAGCTTACTTAAGCAGCAGTGGCTAAAAGCAGTCAGCCCACAAACTGCGATGCAAAAGCTAAAAGGACTGATAGCCCATTACATCGATAAGATATATAACCGAAGTAGAATCCATGGATATCATAACCGGATACCCATGGAGTACTATGTAGAAATGAAATAGGTGTCCACTAAAATGGAGTCACCTCAAGCTTCTAGCTTCTAGCTTCTAGCTTCTAGCTCACGCCCTAGTGAAAATCCCTCGACCGGGTGGCAAGCGCTTGCATTAAGTGAGTCTGGTCATCAAGCCGGCCGGCTATCACATGCACAACTTCGCCTTCTTTTTCGAGTATGCCGGTGACTTTCAGTATTTTTGCCGTTAAATAGGCTTGCTTTTGTGCTCTCGCGCTTGCCTGCCAGACCACTACGTTGATATTGCCGGTTTCGTCTTCGAGCGTAAAAAAGGTCACACCGCTGGCGGTGCCTGGGCTTTGTTTACCGGTTACCACACCTAACACGGATACCCACGATTGGTGAGCAAGCGAGGCTAGACGATTAGCCGGAGTGAGGCCGTTAAAGGTATGGTGTTGTTTTAGTAAGGTAATCGGATGGTGTTCGAGGCTTAATCCGGTTGCTGCGTAGTCCTCCTGCAGGCTGGCCAGTTCATCCGGGGTCTTTAGTTGCTGTTCGCTGCGACAGCTTTGTTGTTCGAATAAGGGTAAGCGCTGTACTTCAGACATCATCTCCCAGCGAGCCTGATAGCGATTACCGCTTAGACAGGCAAAGGCATTGGCGCTCGCAAGGGCTTCGAGGTCGCGTTTGTCGAGGCCGCAATGCAGCACTTCCGTCATGGTACTAAAGCCCGCTACGGGGCGCTTTGAGATCAAGGCTGTGATGCCTTGTGTGGATAAGTTTCTGACCAGCCTGAAGCCCAGACGAAGCGCCAGCTTGGGAGGCTGTCCTTCAAGCTGGTGGTCGTGTTGGCTGGCATTAATATCGACTGCTAAGACGCTAACCTTGTGCCGTTTGGCGTCTTGGATCAATTGGGAGGGGGAATAAAACCCCATCGGCAGGCTGTTGAGCAGACCACAGTAAAACACCGCGGGGTAATACACCTTGAGCCATGCAGAGACATAGGCCAGTACGGCAAAGCTGGCAGAGTGGCTTTCCGGGAAACCATACTCACCAAAGCCGCAAATCTGCTGGAAAATACGCTCGGCAAAGTCTGCTTCGTAACCACGTTGTAGCATGCCGTTAACCAATTTTGATCTGAACTTCTGTAGTTGGCCATTCTTTTTCCAGCTTGCCATCGCGCGTCGTAGCTGGTCGGCTTCGCCTCCTGTAAACCCGGCTGCAACCATTGCCAACTGGATGACTTGTTCCTGAAATATCGGCACACCTAGCGTGCGTGAGAGGACTTTCTCTACTTCTTTTGAGGGGTAGGCGACCGCTTCTGTACCGTTTCTGCGTCGTAAATACGGGTGGACCATGTCGCCCTGAATCGGGCCGGGACGAACAATCGCTATCTGGATGACCAAATCATAGTAACTGGCAGGTTTGAGCCTCGGAAGCATACTCATTTGCGCGCGCGACTCTACCTGAAATATTCCCACGCTATCTGCTTTTTGCAGGCAAGCGTAGACCTTTGGATCCTCCCCCAGGCGGGTAATGTCAGCCAGACTAAACTGTGTTTGGTAGTGATGCTGAATGAGTTCGAAGCTTTTCCGAATTGCGCTCAGCATGCCAAGAGCGAGTATATCGACCTTGAGAAGGCCAAGGGTTTCAATGTCATCCTTGTCCCACTGGATGACGGTACGTTCAGCCATGGCAGCGTTTTCTACCGGGACAAGTTGCGATAAGGGGCCTGAGGAAATAATAAAGCCCCCAACATGCTGAGACAGGTGGCGTGGAAAGCCTATGATCTCTTCAATCAGTTCAACTAGGAGCTTTCCGGTAAGCGAGTCCTTGCTAACACCTAATTGGTTTAACTGCAGTTGCCAGCTTAGTTCTTTGTCGCGGCGATTGATGTTTTTGATGTAGTAGTCCAGCTGAGTTTCGTGAATGCCCAGTGCCTTGCCAACGCTGCGTAAGGCACTTTTGAACTTGAATGAAATAACCGTTGCGGCAAGGGCAGCACGTTCCCGTCCATACTTTTGATAAATATACTGGAATACTTCTTCGCGGCGCTGGTGCTCAAAGTCGACATCGATATCCGGTGGCTCATTACGCTCTTTAGAGATAAAACGTTCAAACAAAACGTTGATCTGGCGTGGGTCGACTGCGGTTATTTCGAGGCAATAACAGACAATAGAATTAGCGGCAGAACCTCGGCCCTGATACAGAATGCCTTGGCGCTGGGCGAACTGTACGATGTCGTAGATGGTGAGGAAGAAGTATTCATATTCCTGCTCTTTAATGAGCTGTAGCTCACGCCTGATGGTTGCTTGAATTGGCAGACTAACACCTTGCGGAAAGCGTTTTTTCATACCTTGTTCAACCAATTGTTTTAAATAGCGACTGGCGCTTAGTCCTGGGGGCACCAGCTCGGCAGGGTACTCATAGCGCAACACTCCGATATCAAAATGACAACGCTCGGCAATGTTTGCTGTTTCTTCGCACCAGCTAGCAGGGTAAATTTTTTCGATTTTGCTGATGGGGCGCATGGCATGTTCGGCATTGGGATACAAGTGATAACCGGCGTCATGAATAGTGGTGTTTAAGCGTATGCAGGTGAGTATGTCCTGCAAGGGTTTGCGGCTTGGGTGGTGCATGTGCACATTGCCCGCACACACTAGCGGAATAGCGAATTGTTGGCTTAATTCGCGGCAATAGGATTGGTGGCGAAAGTGCTGGCTGCTCTCTTGTGCTTGCAGGTGGCGTTCATATACCAGCCATTGCGGAATCGATAACTTATCTCTCAGCCAAGCGGCGCAAAGTTTGTCTTGAGCTTCTTCGCCGCTGGGTATCCATAGCAACAAGGTATGCTGTAAGTTCTTCAGGTCATCAAGTTCGGTGTGGTAGCGGCCTTTTGGGCTTCGTCTTCGGCTTAGAGTAATGAGTTGGCAGAGCTCCGCATAGCCCTTTCTGTCGGGGCATAACAGCACCATTTTTTGCTGGTTGCTGAGCGTGAATTCACTGCCGACGATCAGCTTCAAGGCGCAAGGCAGCTGTTTGACCATACTATAAGCACGCACAATGCCGGCAACAGAGCATTCGTCGGTGATCGCCAGAGCCTTATAGCCCAGTTCGATAGCCTGTGTGACCAGTTCCTTGGGGTGTGAGGCACCACGAAGAAACGAAAAGTTACTCAGGCAGTGCAGCTCAGCATATTGCCTGCCAGGAGTGTTTTGAGTGTGGTGCATAAGTCTCCTTCTTGCTGCATGTTGGCCCGAGATGAGTGTCAGGCAAACAGGCCATGTACAAACCATTGCTGCTGTTGGTCACGGAATACCCATAAGGTTTGTTGCCGGGTATTACGGGCAACAAAATAATCGCGGCATATGGGGTCGCTACTCCACCAGGCGCTTTGTATGCGCTCGGGTCCATGGATAATCTGCAAGGTCTCGTGTAATTCTCTGGGTGGGTCGAGCAATAAGGTAGGGCGCAGCATACAAGGGGCTGTTTCTTCGTGTCGCTTGGTGCTGCCAAGCGTTTCGTCAACGGGGTGGTAGTGGAAGGAGTGCTCGGGACGATAGTCTTGTTTCAGGCGGATGGCTTGAATATGGTCCCCCCCTATTTTTGCCTGTAAACGGCTGACCAGCTGCTTGGGAGATAAAGCCTGACGAGCTGAAAAGAGGTCGGTGGAGGCTTGGCTGGGCTCCTGAAAATCATGGCACTCCAGTCGTACTCCCAATATTGGTGCTTTTAGGCGATATGATTCGAGCTTTAGCTTGAGTAAATTCAGCCACACTTGTTGGTTTCGTTCGGCTTCGGCACTGGCAAGCTCTATGACGAGTTCCTCACCACCTCTATTGGTGAGCACTAACTTTATCTTTTGGCTTAGAGCCGCCCTGCTTTGTAAAAATACTTGCAGGCTGTTCAGTAAGCTTTTTGCAGGGAATAACAGCGCACTGCTTTGTTTCATTTCATGCTCTAGCATCAGGCTACGAGAGAAGCAGGCTTGCGTTTTAAAGTAGCTTAGTGGGGTCGCCTGGCGGTTGCGTAATTGATCAATATAGCGTGGTAATGCAGCGCCAAAGCGTAAGCCAAGCTCTCTGCGAGACAGGCCTTCGATATCTTCGAGCGTTTGCATGCCGATGCGTCTTAATTGCGAAAGTTGTTGGGCGGGGAGGTCGAGGTGGCTGATATCCAACTGCCCTAATAATGTGTCTGCATTTTGAAATATCGCTTTATTGCTACTCTGTGCCAGCACCTTGGCAGCGAGCGGGCTGCTAGCGAGTGCTTGATGGGCTACCGCCTGCTGCTCCGATAAATGTTGTTGAATGAGGCTTAAGTAGTCATTCAGGCTGCCGTGCAGGGCCAGCATAGAGCTCACCTCAAAGACCATGCCTTGGGGCTCGAATAGGGCGATATCGGCGCTGGTTTGGTAAAAAATATGGGCGAGTTCCTGCAAACGCTGCTGTTCAAACGCCGGTTTTAGCGACAGTATGTTCAAGGGCTGGCATAGCACCGATGCAGTAGCCAGCCCCATGTTCTGCTTGACCCCTTGATTGCGTGCAGCGGCATTCAGCTGGCAGACCACATGGCTATCAGGGTCAATAATAATCGTCGCTACTTCCTGTGCTGAAGCCGCGCTAGCATGCAGGCTGTCGAGTTGCAGTTGAGGAAAGTGGAGATACAACCACAAGGG
>JBFJVR010000178.1:0-5907 GCA_041624095.1 Oleiphilaceae bacterium | reverse complement strand
TCTTGCGCCACTCAAAAAAATCATTCCTAAAAACGCACAGCCGATAACGACTGTCGCGCCAAAATCGGGCTCCATTAACAGCAAAACAGCCGCACAAGACAGAATCAGCATCGGTTTAAGAAAGCCCCACCACGAACTGCGTACTTCGTCATGTCTTCTCACCAGGTAGCCGGCGAGATACGAGACCAGAAACAGTTTCGCCAACTCTGAGGGCTGTAAATTAATACTGCCAAATGCTATCCAGCGCGTACTGCCGTTAACTGTTTTCCCGATTCCGGGCAACAACACCAGCAACAACAACAGCAACGACAGGCTTAGGGTCAGCCAGCCACTGCGGCGCCACCAGTCGGTGGGTATCTGAAACGCGAAGACCGCCGCAATCAGCGCCATCAGAATAAAAATCCCGTGGCGCAGCGTATAGTGGAAGGGGCTGCCGTTTCTGACCTCTGCAACATCGATGGAGGCCGACGATATCATTACCAAACCTATCAACAGTAAAGCTGAGGAGACCAGCATCAAGGTTGCATCAATCGGCTTCAATAATGTTTCTGGCAATTTGATATCGACGGCACTCACAGGGCTGTTACCTCCGCTGCGAAACAATCACCACGATGCTGGTAATCGTTAAACATGTCGAAGCTCGCACACGCGGGCGATAGCAACACCAGATCTCCAGCGGCGGCAATACTTTGTGCAATGCGAACAGCCTCGTGCATGTCGCTTGCTCTAGTCATCTGCGTGGCGCCACTTAGCGCTGTCTCAAACAAACCTGCATCCCTGCCAATAAGGACTAGCTGCTTAACATAACTTTTTACCGTTTGGTACAGTGGCGCCAGGTCTGCGCCTTTGGCTTCTCCACCGGCTATCAGTATTACCTTGCCGTCGCACTCTGTCCCGAAACTGTTCAGGGCAACAAGCGTTGCACCTACATTTGTGCCTTTTGAGTCATTTATGTAATCGACTCCGTTCAGGCATCTCAACCACTGGCATCGATGTGGTAATCCGGCAAACGATTCCAGCGTTGAGATCATCGCTTCAATTCTTAAATTAACTGCCGAGCCGATAGCTAAGGCCGCGAGAGCGTTACTTACGTTATGCCGACCTTTGAGGGCAATATTTTTTACTGGCATCAAGGCGTCGAAACCGCGCACCAGCATTCTTTCACCGCTTGCATCGTCGATTGTGAATTTTTTAAGATCCGGACCACTTAAACCGTAGTGACTGGTTTTCATACCCGTCGTCACCAAAGGCTGGCTTAGCGGCTCGTCATCATTAATAACAACATGGCTCGCGCCCTTAAAAATACGCTGCTTGGCTTGCAGATAAGCGAGCTTGCCGTCGTATCGATCCATATGATCTTCGGAAATATTCAACAACACGGCACATGCTGCGTTCAGCGCATGGGTGGTCTCCAGCTGAAAACTGGACAACTCCAACACGTACAGGTCGTGCCCCTTCCCTAGCAAATCAAGCGCCGGTAGACCGATGTTCCCACCGACGCCAACCTTGACTCCACTCTGCCTCGCCATCTCACCAACAAGGGTGGTAACGGTGCTTTTCCCGTTGGACCCTGTAATGGCAACGATGGGGGCATCTGCGTGTTCGGCAAACACGTCAATGTCGCCTCGCACTCGGACACCCGCAGCTATCGCTGCTTGTATATCGGGCTCCGCCAAGGCGATACCGGGGCTCACAATGAGTTCGTCACAAGCACACAGCAGCTCACGATCAAAGCCACCTAAAATACACTTCAGGTCAGGAAACTCGGCCTTCAGGCTTTCGATACCGGGCGGGCTGACCCGGCTATCCATCACCACGGGCAAGGAGCCTTTATTCCGCAGAAAGCGCACGCACGACACCCCAGTTTGCCCTAATCCGAGCACAATGGTTTGCTTGTCGCTTGCAATCGTTTTTATCACTTTCTCGACCTATCGCACTTTCAAGGTGGCTAATCCGACCAACACCAATACAACGGTGATGATCCAAAAACGAACTATTACTCTCGGCTCTGGCCAACCTTTGAGTTCAAAATGATGATGCAGTGGCGCCATCCTAAAAATTCGACGCCCGGTTAATTTGAAAGACGCGACCTGCAAGATCACCGAAACCGTCTCCATCACGAATACTCCCCCCATGATGAACAACACGATTTCCTGACGCACAATGACCGCAATGACACCGAGGGCAGCCCCGAGAGACAAAGCACCTACGTCTCCCATAAATACCTGTGCCGGATAGGTGTTAAACCACAAGAACCCCAGACCAGCACCCACTAGCGCACCGCAAAAAATAATTAACTCTCCTGAGCCAGGGATAAAGGGTATATGGAGATATTGGGCAAACACGCTGTTGCCTGAAAGGTAAGCGAAGACACCCAAGGCTCCCGCAACCAGCACCGTCGGCATGATTGCCAACCCGTCCAGCCCATCGGTCAGATTTACCGCATTACTACTGCCTACGATCACGAGGTAACACAGAACAATAAATGCCGGCCCTAAATCAATCATGACATCTTTGAAAACAGGGACAATCAAGGCCGTCTCTTGAGGCAAGGTTGCGCTTAGGTAAAGCGCCATCGCTGCGACAAACCCGATGACCGACTGCCAGAAGTACTTCCATCGTGCGGGCAGCCCTTTCGAGTTTTTCTCTACTACCTTGCGGTAATCATCAACCCAACCCACAGCCCCAAATGCCAAGGTCACAAACAAGGTAATCCAGACATAGCGGTTACTCAGGTTCGACCAAAGCAAGGTGCTCACAGCTACGGCCACGATAATCAAGGCACCACCCATGGTGGGCGTACCCGCCTTGCTCAGATGCGACTTTGGGCCGTCATCGCGTACTGACTGCCCAATTTGATACTGACTCAGCTTACGTATCATGTGCGGGCCGACCCACAGTGCGATTAGTAAGGCGGTAAGAATGCCAAAGATGCCTCTAAGGGTCAGGTACTGGAATACGGAGAAAAATCCGACAAAACCCGATAGCTGTTCGGACAACCAATAAAGCATCAGTGAAGCCTCGTTTGAATCATAGTAATGATTTCTTCCATTGCGGCTACTCGAGACCCTTTAAATAAAACGGTTTCTTTGCCTGTTAAGTTGCTCAGCAAGGCATCGCATAGCTTGGCCTTGTCTTGATATGCCTGCGCTTTGGAGGCGGCTCGCTCTGCCATAGCCCCCGCCATTGGGCCTATAAAATAGGCATACTCAATCTGGCTCGCCGACACATACTCGGCAAGTTCCAAGTGAGCTGCTTCGCTATGCTCACCCAGTTCTGCCATCTCACCGAGCACGGCGATTCTCGGCGCCGCCTGCATGGCCAATACGTCCAGAGCCGCTTTCATCGAATCCGGATTCGCGTTGTAGCTGTCATCGAGAATTCGCAAGCCATTTGGCATGCTCCGAAAACTCAACCGGCCTTGCTCTGAACAAACACGCTCTAAGCCGGTTTTGATGTCGTCCAATTGGCAACCTAAAGCGATCGCTGTGGCAGCGGCCGCGAGCGCATTCTGAACGTTGTGCAGGCCGGCAACCGGCATCACGACCTCAAGCGCTTCATCCTCGTTGGCGAGAGTAAACTTCGATGCTTGTGGCTGCAGTTCGTATGATTCAACCCACAGCGCCGCGTCGTGTTGTTTTTGCATCGCGAAGCCAAGCACACGACCTGAGCGGATTTTTGAGCGCCAAATAGGGGCAGCAGGGTCATCCAGGTTTAATATGGCAACTCCCTGAGGCGATAGGTTCTCGTAAATCTCGCCTTTCGCGTGCACCGTGTTTTCGTAAGAACCAAACACCTCACAATGTGCTTGACCTGCATTCAACAATAAGGCGACATCCGGTTGAGCCAACTCACACAAATACGCAATATCACCAAGCTTGCGGGCGCCCATTTCGATCACCGCGATTTCGTGCTGCGGCTGGATCGACAGCAAAGTCAGCGGAACACCGATCTCATTATTGTAATTACCTCGAGTGGAGCAGACTGACCACCGACAAGACAGGATGGATGCCAACATGGCTTTCGTTGTCGTTTTACCCGAGCTACCGGTAAGCGCTACTAACTTTCCGGTAAACTTCTCTCGATTCATCTTTGCCAGCTCGCCCAATGCCCGGAGCGAATCCTCGACGACGAGCTGAGTGACCTGACTAGGTTGGCCGGTTTCAACTATTGCCGCACGACAGCCCTTGCCCAACAGCTGCTCTATGTAGTCGTGCCCGTCTACCCGCTCACCTTTAAACGCGACAAACAGAGCGTTTTCGTCTGCCTCGCGACTATCAATAACGACGTGGTCAAAGGCAACATCTTTACCCTGCAATTTGCCCTCTACCCGCTGTGCGAGGCTGGACATAGCCATTGAGCTAATCACATCCAAGCCCTCTTGCAGCCATGGGAGCGCGCCAATGCTCAAGCACTGACATCGCCTCCTCCTTGTCGGAGAAATAATTGCGCACGCCTTTTACATCTTGATATTTTTCATGGCCTTTCCCGGCAATCAGCACCACATCTTCGACCTTAGCTCCCTCAATCGCCACAGCGATTGCCTGCTTTCGGTCTGCTACGTTGCGCACTTTCGCGGGCCGAACAAAGCCGGCAAATATGTCGTCGGCTATGCGGCTCGGGTTTTCGCTGCGCGGATTGTCAGTAGTGACGATAATATTGTCTGACAGCTGCTCCGCGATACGTGCCATTTCGGGCCGTTTGCCTGCGTCACGGTCGCCCCCGCAACCAAAGACCACGCTTAACTTGCCCCTACAATGCGGGCGAAGAGCAGCGAGAACTTTCGCAAGCGCATCAGGCGTGTGAGCGTAATCAACTACAACACGAGGCTTGCCTGCGCCTTCTATTAATTCCATTCGGCCTTCAACCGCCGTCACGCGGCCAAGCTTGCTAAGCTTTTCCGACGAATGCCCTTTCGCTATTGCAACGGCTGCAAGCGCCAGGGTATTGCTCAAATTGAACTGCCCCATCAACGAGGAGTTCAAGGCAACCACTCCATCAGGCGTTTGTATCTCTGCCTCGATACCGTGTTCGTAATTCACCTTGGTGACATAAACATCCGCACTGACTGCATCGGCTTCAGCGCTGTACAAGTAGACCTCGGTACCAACGGGGACCGCTGCTTTAAAATCAGCACAATACTCATCGTCATAATTCAACACCGCAAAACGCAGGCCTTGATCTGAAAAAAGCTGCATTTTGGTGTTTGCATACGCTTCCATAGTGCCGTGATAGTCCAAGTGGTCATGGCTCAAATTGGTGAATACAGCACCTTCAAATCGTACCCCCGCAATGCGCCCTTGAGAGATTCCGTGAGAAGAAACTTCGATGGCCGCACCTGATGCGCCCTGATCCCTTAAGAAAGCCAGACTCCGATGCATTTCAACTACATCTGGCGTCGTAAACCCGGTTTCTTCCAGTAATTCATTTTCAGCCCCTGGAAAACCCACACCTAAGGTGCCAATCACACCCATTTTCACATCATGTAAATTGAAGTACTGCGCAATATAATGACTAACCGAGGTCTTGCCGTTGGTACCAGTCACACCGATCACGCTCAGCTCATGACTCGGAAAACCGAAAAAGCGGTTAGCGATCTCACCTACCTGAGCTTTCAGGTTGGGCACAAAAACCTCTACTGCATCTCTATCCTCAAACACCCGACAACTTTCATCACTGCTATCTATCGCGACGGCATTCGCGCCATTACGCAGTGCTTCTTCAACATGGTCGGTCGATGCTGAGCTGTGTCCGGCCAAAGCAATAAACAGATCACCCTTTTTGACCTTACGGCTATCCACTTGTAAACCATGAACCTGCGTATTCAGGCCGGCTGGTACCTGACAAATGCCTTTGAGCAATTGCGTGAGGTTGCTTGAGTAGCGATTCTCAGTCATCTCAGCCCCT
>JBFJVR010000177.1:0-5926 GCA_041624095.1 Oleiphilaceae bacterium | reverse complement strand
GTCAGTAACGCGACGCTGCATAATATGGATGAAATTGCCCGTCTCGATTTGATGATTGGTGATCAGGTAGTGGTTAACAGAGCCGGCGATGTGATTCCCAAGGTCGTCAGTGTTGCTCATGATCGTCGCCCGCCAGATGCCAAGCCAATTACCTTGCCTTTGGTATGCCCGGTCTGTCATTCGCCAATAGAAAGCCTCGAGGGTGAGGCTATTGCCCGATGTTCGGGCAGCTTGGTCTGTTCAGCCCAGCGTAAGGAAGCGATCAAGCATTTCGTCTCTCGTAAAGCAATGGATATTGACGGCTTCGGTGACAAACTCGTCGAGCAGTTGGTCGAAAAGGACATGTTGAAGGACATTGCTGATATCTACGCGCTTAGGCATCAGGATCTGCTGCTGCTCGATCGAATGGGCGATAAATCGGCCGCAAATATTCTTGCTGCGATAGCAGCGTCTAAAAACACTTCTTTGTCGCGTTTTGTGTTCGCTTTGGGAATTAGAGAAGTAGGTGAGACGACGGCTCGTAATCTTGCCAGGAATTTCGGTTCTATTCAGAAACTCGAGACAGCGAGCTTGGAGGAATTGCAGGGAGTTGAGGACATCGGCCCGATAGTGGCGAAGCATATTCTTAACTTTTTTAATGTTGAAGCAAACAAAGAACTGGTGCACCGTTTGTTAAGCGTTGGCATATCCTTCGACCCAGACTTACCTACAGCAGCGGACACGCGTCAGCATCTTTCCGGAAAAACCTTTGTTATCACCGGGACCTTGCCCTCCATGAGCCGTGACGAAATGAAATCGCAACTTCTGGCTGCAGGCGCAAAAGTGAGTGGCAGTGTTTCGGGCAAGACCTCTTACTTGATAGCAGGTGCAGATGCAGGCTCAAAGTTAAGTAAAGCCGAAAGTCTGGGAGTGCCAGTGATTAGCGAATCCGATGCTGTCACAATGTTGGGAACAGACTAATATCTCTTTCGCTCAGCGATTAGTGTGAACCATAAAGCGTTTCAGGCATGAAAGGCTGTATCTTGTCGCTTGAATTTACTACTATTTTTACCCTGCTTACCCCAATAACTGGAACTCAATTCTAAGCAATGATTACGATAACGGAATATACAAGCAAGCTCGGCAAGGTATTTGTCTTTTTGGTTGCGACGCTATCACTTTTGGCCTGTGAGACGAGTGTTAGCCCAGAAGGCTTACAGCTGATTGGTCAGCCTCCCAACGAGTTGTATATCGACGCCGAGTTCGCCTTTCAGTTTGGCGTTGAAGGGGGTAATGGTCTTTATAGTTATCGCTATGTGCAGAACCCCGAGCCGGAAACCTCGACTGAAGTTCGTACCAACAATCACGTTATCATGTCAATTGAAAACAGCAATGCAGCTAAATCGTCGTTTTGGCTGCGCGGTACTCCAGGATTGCCAAGTGGTGTTAGCTTCGAGAACGTAGGGCAAAATACGCTGTTCTTTGGTATAGAGGTAAGCGATGGCAGCGATACTCTATTGGAACAATACAGTTTTCAATTAAAGAAGAATAAGCTCAGCTTTTCAGAAGAAAGTCTCGTAGTAACCGAAAGCAGAGTTGCAACATCTGCAGCAGAAACGGTAAACAATATCAGGAAGCGAGGGTTGACCACAGGTTGCCTCAGTGCTGCTTCACAACGCTTTGAACGTAGAGAACTGCCCAACGGACAGGTCGTATATCCAGCGACTTACCTAGTGACCCTCGACCGTCCCACAGCGACTAAAGTGGAGTTGTTCTATCGTTTTAATTCCTCTTATGACGCTACTAAAACAGAGGTTGATAACCGAAATAAGGGCTACGCACGACCTAATATAGATTATGTTGCTGACGAGGTTCGCTCGGTTGTGTTTGAAGCAGGTGAGCGGGTGTGTATTTTCTATGTGGACGTGATTGACGATGCGCTCATCGAAGGTGATGAGACCTTGGAAGTAGAGTTTTTTCAGCGTGAAGGGGGCTTTGTTGACTTCTCCGGAGCCAGACAACAAATTACCATTAAAGACAATGAACCTGAGCCAGCCTACGAAACTGAAACGCTTACCGTCAACGAGGGGCAGAGCATAGTTAAAAAGATTCGTATCAACACTCCCTATCAGCATGACCTTAACATAAATGTGGGCATCGACCCTGAAAGCTCAACGGCAGATGAAGCCGACTTTGAACTAGTCCCTCAGGGTGGGGTGGTTGTACTTGAAGCGGGTACGACCGAAGCTTCGTATACCATTAATATACAGAATAACAACGACGTACTGCCTCAGGTAGGTGATGACCTTCTCGTCATAAATACCAGCCTGGATAATCTTCTCGATGTGGAGCCACAGACTTTTTCGATTAATGCTTGGCCGAAAAATGCTATTGAGAGCGTTGATGGTGAAGTTATAGCAGATACTGCTAACTTTCTGAAAGCCAATGATTTTGAGGTCGATAGCCAGGGCACTGTGCTTGTTGCACTAGAGGATTTTAGTTTGGACACCGAAGAGGCAGCGGTCTTAAGGGCTTATTACCCCTCAGGTGATCCCCAGGCTCTGGCTGAGGGCAGTGAGTTGATATTCAAACAGGAAGGTTTAAGTTTGAAGCCTAAAGCCGTCGTGGCTGATTCGCAGGCAGACAGGTACACCGTCGCGGTGGTCATGCAGACAAATGGTTTGTTTTTATGGACTGGAAATGGCTCCCGGCAATATAGGGGAGGGCAGGACTTTATTGTTGCCATCCTTGAAAAGATCGACGATGGGCTGGCGCCAGTTACCGCAGATGAGCTTTATACCTTGAAGTCAGTTAGCCAGTTCGGGACCGAAGGCGATGATATTGTTGCCGGAGCCACGATGGATTCCCAGGGTGTGCTGTATGTGTTTGGAAAAACTGATGGGCTCGTATTTGACGGGGTTCCCAGTGAGCAAGGTAGTAGCGGAGCGGGTGACGGATTCGTTTATCGAATATTGAGCGATCAGAACCAGAAGAGCTGGTCGAGTTTTGTCGGCACTGCGGATATCGATGGCGTTGTAGGTCTGGCCACTACACGAAGCGGGGTTGCTACTCTTGTTGAGACGATAAATAGTGATGTGGACGCCTTCGTACGTGATCTCCGAGCCCTGACGGGCAAACCCACATCGGGTTTCGTAGATCCAATGATCAACGCAACAACCGATGACAACCCTGCTGCTATTACTTTGGGTTCGAATGGTTCCTCCTACAGAGTGGCAATCGACAGCCCTTCTTCTTTTCCTTCCGGTGACCTAACTCCCACTTTATCGCGAGATGTCGCGCTTATTTCTTACAATAGTGAGGGTGGGCTAATCGGTGCCAGCCCGGTAGCCACCAACAAAGCTGACTACGCGGTAGATATTCAACAATTAGACGATGATGAATTTACCGCCTTGGCGGGTAACACCAATGGTGAGTTTGAAGGTAACCTGGCTAAGGGCGCCTCGGGTTCAGATGCCTTTGTCGCAACCTTCGAAACTAAAGACAGCGCTTCGCCTGCTTTGCTGTCAGTGACACAGTTTGGCACCCCGGGGAGTGACTATGTCATAGATGTTGAGCCGGTAAATGATTATAAGTATATGATCTTGTGGAGCGAGGATTACTCGTCAGGAGATGGTTCAACACGTTACCGTATCTCACCATTTACGCCGCAAGGTGAAAAGCTAACTGCAGACCCTTAAGGCAGCAGTATCAACGGCACTATAGCTTCTTTTGTTTCAAATGCCTGATGATAAATCGTGCCGGGTCCACCATGCTTTTTAGTTCGTCAGACAGAGGTAAAGGCGTTTTTCTGATCAGCGAGGTTATCAGCTCGGCAGCGAACGCAGCTGTGACCATGCCTTTAGATCCGTGTCCAATATTGACGTACAGGTTCGGGTAAAATTCACCGAATTCGTCAGCGCAGCTGCTTGCGTCGACCCGCAACCGAGAAAATTTTCGTCTCATTTCTGCAAGAACAGGCACCGGACCAACAATAGGAAAATAATCCGGAGTCGTGCACCTTAGCCCGCAGAACCCTCCGATAATCGCCTCGTGTAACTGTTCCTTGTCTGCCCAGGCTGGCAACCATTTTTGTATGCTTGCGAGGTTAAGGGAGTGGTCGGAAGCGCTAAGACGCGTGTCTTCAGAATTTAAATCATATGTTGCGCCAAACTGGTGTACGTCGTCTTGAGCCGGGTTTAGGTAACCTTCGCCGCAAACAATACATCGGCTTTTGGGAAGCTGCGGGCTTTTTACACTGGTAACTTGCCCACGAAGGGGTTTGGTCGGAAAATAACTTTCAATCCCAGCGATATGCTTAGCTTCATTTGCATTACAGATAATCAGGGACTGAGCCGATAAGTCCATATTATCTGTTGTTATCTGCCAATGGTTCCCGGTATCAGACCAGCGTGCCTGATGCACCTTCGCGTGCGTGTAAGTTTTGAATCGCTTGCTTGTGCTTAAGGCCTCACAGAATGCATTAGGGTTTAGCCACCCGGAGTGGGGGTACCAAAGTCCACCCGTTGTAAGCTGTAGTCCTGAGTGTGTGCTGGCCTCGTCGCTATCAATAAGCCTGACAAGTGAATCAGGGGGCGGGTTGTTCAACATTAACTGTTGTTGTCGTTGCAGTTCTTTTTCGTTCCATGCAATTTGCAGTACACCACAAGCATTCCAGAACGTGTGTGCCGGGTACTGGCTCTGTAAGCGCCTAAAGTAAGCCTGGCTAAACATCAAGCTGTGGGTGATGAATTTTCGTTCTTTATTGTTGATCGTCGGGAGCTTGGCGTACATCGCAAGTTGTCGTTGTGCGCTGGCCCCGCTGGGTATGGCGTCATTTTGTTCGATAATGGCGACGTTTAACCCGCTCGACGATAAGGCCTCTGCCGTGCAGATGCCGGCTATTCCTCCCCCGATTATGAGCGCGTCAAAATCCGTTTCTGCTGCTGCCGGGTTGGTTTCTGTTTGGAATGAGCTAACCGACCAGCCAGGCGTTGAGCGTGCATAAAATCGATGCATCTCGGGTTGGGGACTGGTGTTGAGGTGTCCGCAAAGCATGTCGCGCTTCTTCCCGTATCCCTTGGGTTTAATCAGTGAAAAACCTTGTGCTGACAGCGAGTCCCTTATCGTTTTAGCGGTTGTGAAGGTTGCAAAGGTGGCGTCAGAAACAGAGCGTTGCGACATCAGCGAAAATAGTGTGTCGCTCCACATGTCGGGATTCTTACTTGGCGAGAAGCCATCGAGGTACCAGCAATCGGCAGCAAAACTATATTTTGACAGTTCGGAATTTATGTCGCCGAATAACAGCGCTAGTGTCAGCCGGCCTCCAGCGAATTTTATAATATGGAAGCCTTCATTTGTATCCGGATAGACTTCGAGCAGGGCTTGTTGGTAAGGCTTCAGCTCGGGCCATCTGGACAAGCTGCGCGCAATATTCTGCGCCGACAAGGGGTGTTTCTCAACCGATAAATAGTAAAGTTGGCGCTTGGGACCGGGGAGTTTGTCCCAGGCTTCCCAAGTGGCCAAAAAGTTTAAACCAGTACCAAAACCAGTCTCTACGATAGTCAGCGGAGTATTGTTCTCTCCTTGCGTGGTGCTGAACCGCTCTGGCAGGTTGTTGTGTTTCAGGTAAACATAGCGGGACTCTGCCAAGCCATCGGCTTTAGAGTAGTAATAATCTCCATACTCCGTTGAAAAAGGTATATCGTCGTGCCAATCCGTGCTGCCTAAGCTCTTGGGCATTAGTGAAAGCTCACTCAGTAGCCTCTATGATCTCAACGGAGGAGATAACCACGGGCGTAACAGGCACATTTTGATAATGGCCTTTCGTTTCAGTTTTTACCAGCGCAATTTTGTCCGCGACATGCATCCCCTCACTCACTTCGGCAAAAACAGCATAGCCGGCATTGGTTTTATTCTTGTTAAGGAAGGTATTGTTAGCCACATTTAT
>JBFJVR010000176.1:0-5936 GCA_041624095.1 Oleiphilaceae bacterium | reverse complement strand
TACTCGGTTCAGTCCCAGCATGACCGAGGCCTTTGTCTGGTTGTTGCGCGTGTATTTCAATACTTGCTCGAGAAGGGGGGCTTCTACTTCGGATAGTACCAGCTGGTATACGTCTGACACCGGCGCGCCATCCAGTTGAGCGAAATAGTTACTCAGCGTGTTTTCCACGCAGTCTCTTAGTGTCGTGCCACTATCGATTGCCGTATTGTCATTGTTTTTATTTTCCATTGTCTGGTTTTCAGCAAGCGTCTCTGGGTTCATGCGGCTTTTTCCTCTTCTATTAGTGTTCGCTCAAAATACATACGGATGGCTTCGAGCTGTTCGTGTGGTAATTCCAGTTGATTAAATTTTTTGCGGAAGGGCTGGTTGCTGACATCAGTTTTCAAGTACCAGCCGACATGTTTTCGGGCGATTCTCGGGCCCATTACAACACCATAAAAATCATGAAGCTCGGCGACGTGGCCCAGCATGATATCGCGTATTTCGCTAGGCCGGCGCTCGCGGCGATGTTGCTGCTTACTTAGGAAGTAATTGATGTCATCGAATATCCAGGGGCGGCCTTGGGCGGCTCGGCCAATAAGCAGGCCATCGGCCTGGGTGTAATCCAAAACAAATTTTGCTTTTTCGGGGCTGTCGATGTCGCCGTTAGCGAATACCGGGATACCAATGCGCGATTTGATATCGGCTATCGTGTCGTACTCGGCGCTGCCTCCGTAGCCGCAGCTTCGGGTGCGACCGTGAATGGCCAGAGCTTGTATGCCTGACTGTTCAGCGATACGGGCAATAGTCAGTGCATTTTGCTGGTCTTTGCTCCAGCCGGTGCGGATTTTCAGGGTGACCGGTATGTTTACCGCCGCAACGACAGATTCAAGAATGCGGCTCACCAGGGCTTCGTCTTTCATCAGTGCTGAACCCGCGGCTTTATTGCAAACCTTTTTGGCGGGGCAGCCCATGTTAATGTCAATAATCTGTGCGCCCATCTGTTCGTTCAGGCTGGCAGCATGAGCAAGCATCTCGGCATCGCCGCCGGCAATCTGAACTGAAATTGGATTCGTTTCACCACGGTGGTCTAGCCGGTGTTGGGATTTGCGTGTTTTCCAAAAGCTGGGGTCGGCGATAACCATTTCAGAAACCGCCATTCCGGCCCCGTGTTGCTTACAAAGTTGCCGGAAAGGCCGATCCGTTACGCCAGCCATGGGAGCCAGAATAAGTGGATTGCTGATTTGGTAGGGGCCTATTTTGAGCACGCTGTTTCTCGACCGATGCAATTGTATGAATTCGCAGTAAATAGCACGTGTACGCTGGATATCGTGTTATCAGTACTGTCTGCAGGGTGGGTAATGATACTCTCAGAAAAGGAGGGGTTAAAGGCTCAAAGCAGGGTTTTTTTGGTTATATTTTGCTCTGTTTGGTTGACAATTGATCGCTGCTTTGTTCTTCGTTTGTTGCTTGCTTGGTTTCGCCCTTGAAAAATTTAAGGCTGTAGTTAACGGCTTCTTTGCCGGGGTCGACTAACTCAAGTGAAATGTGTATCGGTTGTTGGCTTGGCATTTTTCCCCAGCCCAGGGCCTCGCTTGAGAGATATTCCTCGGGTTTGATGAGCCTTTGAGCGACAGTCTGGTTGTTGATGTCTGAAAAATATAAGGCAATGTTCGGAAAGTGCTGCTCGAATTTGGCTTCGTTAATGATGACTGCGTCGATAACCAAAGCGTTGCGGGCACTCGGGTGGCTTCTAACGACCAGACTGTGGCTGCGAATCTTGGACGTATCCGAAAGTTCAGGCAGCACGCAGCCAATGCGCTCACAGGCATATTGGTAGGCTTTTGCCAGTTGCGGATAGGTGGCTAGCTTTTCGTAGTGAAACCAGCTGGCTTGAGCAAGTAATACGAGCAGCAGTGCAATATTGAAAATGATTAAAAACCCGGATATTAACCAATTCCGCTTTTTATCTGAGGTGTCCTGGGCATAGTAAAATTGGATGCTGTCTTTTTCATCGTGCTGAGGAGTTTGCTCAAACTCGCTTGCTACGGGTTCGTAGGGTAAGTCCTCTTCAGGCTCATTCGGTATAGTCGGTTCTTTGCGAGAGTCTGATTCTTCTGAAATATCGTCGAGAATGTCTTGCGTCCAGCTCTCGTCGGTTTCATTTACGTCCGGCTCTGCTTCTTGGATGTCGGTTGTGTATGGGTCTTTCGAGTTGTTATCTTCGTCAAGCTCCAGAAAACTGGTGCTTAATTCTGCGCTTAGACCAAAGCCGCCTTCGTAGTGCTCTGCTTTGCTGTCTTCTTCGGGGTCATCCTGGAACAGGTCGCTATCTTTTGCCTCATCGCTTTGCTCTATTACCTGCTCCACCTGTGTCGCTTCGTTTTCAAGGGCTGTGGGCTGGGTCTCAGCGGGAGTGGACTGGTCTGTAGGAGTGTCCGATACAGCTTCATTGCTGTTGGGGAGGATGTAAGCCAAAGCGTCAAAGATGCTCATGCAGGCACCGCAGCGCACTCGACCTTTCGCAATTTGCAGCTGCTCTTCAGTAACCTTGAAGGTCGCTTTGCAATGAGGACAACGAGTGTAGCTTTCAGTTTGCATTCCGCCGCAGCATCCTTTGGTTTTATCTATTGGCTTTAAAATCACGCGTGTGATTCATTACTCAGCAGTGTATCGTGTTTTGGCAAGCCGTCAACGCTAGGAAGCTCTCGCCACGTTTATCGCTTGACCCCATGCAGCCTCACCCAGCCGTCTTCTATTTCTGGCGCAGACATGATGAATTTGTCCTGATAGTGATCCGACAGCGACTGCCACTGGGCTTCGAGTATACCCGACATGACCAGTTGGCCTCCTGAGCCTACTAGTTGGGCAATCGTGCTTTTCAGCTCGTGGAGGGGTTGGGCTAGGATGTTGGCCACCACAATGTCGGCTTGAGTCGATGGTGCATCCTTGGGGAGGTAGACGTCCAAGGCTTGCTTGTTGATATGGTTGCGTCTTGCGTTGTCCAGTGTGGCTTGTACTGCCTGAGGATCATTGTCTATAGCGCAGACATGGCGAGCCCCTAAGAGTAAAGCCGCAATGCCGAGTATGCCTGATCCACAACCGAAGTCGACGAGGCTTTTGCCCTGAATCTCAGCGCTGTCTAGCCAGCTCAGGCACAGCGACGTTGTAGGATGCGTGCCGGTACCAAATGCCAGCCCAGGGTCCAGCATGATATTTACCGCGTCGGGGTCGGGGATGTCTGTCCAGCTCGGACAAACCCAAAGCCTGTTTCCAAAACGAATGGGCTTAAAGTTTTCGATCCACTTACGAGTCCAGTCTTCGTTCTCGAGTATTTCACTGACCAGTGTTGGCGGATCCTGTGCCGTTATGGCATTAAATACACGGCCTATAAGAGATTTAGCCTCAGCCAGATCTATGTTTGCTTCGAACAAGCCCGTGGAGGTTGTGAGCTGCCAAAGAGGAGTGGTCCCCAGCTCAGGCTCAAGGATGGGTTGGTCTTGCGCATCTTCCATTGTGACGGCCGATGCGCCGGCAGCCATCAGTGCCTCTTCGAGCGCGTCGCTTTGTTCGGCCGGAACGGTTGCCGTGATCTGGATCCAGTTCATAGTTAAGCCTTTGATCTCGTCACTTAAGAAGAGCCTATCAGCTTTTCTAGATAATGAATGTTGAAATCGACATTGCGAAATGATTCGTCTCGCACCAGACGCTGGTGCAATTCAATATTTGACTTAATGCCGTCTACGACGATTTCGTCTAAAGCGTTTTTGACACGATTGAGTGCGGCGTTTCGGTCTTCGCTATGGCAAATTAGCTTGGCAATCAGCGAGTCATAATTGGGTGGCACTCGATACCCGCTATATAAGTGGGAGTCGACTCTTACGCCCATTCCGCCAGGCGCATGAAACTGTTTAACGAGTCCGGGGCTGGGAATAAAGGTCTTCGGATCCTCGGCATTAATACGGCACTCAAAGGCGTGACCGCGGAAGATGACTTCATCTTGTGTAACCGATAGTGGCAGGCCGCTGGCAATGCGAATTTGCTCCTTCACGATGTTGATGCCCGTGATCATTTCTGAAACCGGATGCTCTACCTGTATACGGGTATTCATCTCGATGAAATAAAACTTTTCGTCTTGATAGAGAAACTCAAAGGTACCTGCGCCGCGATAGCCAATGTCGATACAGGCTTGAGTACAGGCTTTAAATACAGCCTGCCGTGCCGCTTCATTAATATTTGGTGCGGGAGCTTCTTCAATGACTTTCTGATGACGGCGTTGCAAGGAACAGTCCCTGTCGCCAAGGTGTATGGCATTCCCTTGGCCATCTGCCAGCACTTGAACCTCGACGTGTCGAGGGGCTCCAAGAAATTTCTCGAGATATACGGTGCCATCGCCAAAGGCGGTTTTCGCTTCGTTTTGAGTTAGTTCTATCGAACTTAGCAGCTGTGCTTCGTCATGCACGACTTTCATGCCGCGCCCACCGCCGCCCGCAGCGGCTTTAATCATTACCGGGTAGCCGATTTTCCGTGCAATGGCTCGAGTACGATCCCGATTATTAGTAATTGGACCGTCTGAACCAGGCACTGTTGGTACGCCAGCTTTAGCCATCGCCTGAATGGCAGATACTTTGTTACCCATCAGTCGAATTACTTCTGGCGTCGGCCCGATAAAGGTGAAACCACTTTTTTCTACCTGTTCGGCGAAATCGGCATTTTCAGCTAAAAAACCATACCCCGGGTGTATGCCCGATGCATTGGTTACCTCGGCGGCACTAATAATTGCCGGAATATTAAGATAGCTTTCGGTGGGGCTATTATTACCAATACAGACTGACTCGTCGGCCAGTCTTACGTGCATTAAATCGCGGTCTACTTTCGAATGAATTGCCACGGTTGGGATGCCCATTTCTTTACAGCAGCGTAATATTCTTAACGCGATCTCACCGCGGTTAGCGATCAAGATTTTCTTTAGCATAAAGCAAATCCTATGGGTGGCTATGCGATGGTGAAGAGGGGTTGGTCGAACTCAACGGGTTCGCCGTCTTCAACTTCAATCGCGGTGATAACGCCGCTTTTATCAGCCTCTATCTGGTTCATCATTTTCATTGCTTCGACTATGCAGATGACCTCGCCAGCTATCACGCTTTGGCCTACTTCCACAAAAGGTGCTGATTCAGGTGAGGGTGCGCGATAGAATGTTCCTACCATGGGGGAGTTGATCGTGTGCGCGTTCACGCCTGCAATTTCGCTTGGCCGCTCGCTCTGTTGTGGTGCGGGCGCGGGCGTCGACGGCGCCGCCTGTGCCGCGGCACTGGTCGCGACCGGGCTTGCCTTGCTGCGGCGACTGATGCGAATGGCATCTTCGCCTTCTTTGATTTCAAGCTCCTCGATATCAGATTCTTCGATCAGCTCGATGAGTTTTTTAATTTTTCGGATGTCCATAACGGTTCTCTCAGATAAGTTACGTGCTCTGGCGGGAAATTACGCCTTAGTGGCTCGAATAGCAGCGTTTAGTGCCGCATCGTAGCCATGGCTTCCCAGCCCACATATGACGCCGATCGCGGCGTCGGAGAAATACGATTTGTGGCGAAATGATTCGCGTGCATGAATGTTCGACAAATGAATTTCGATAAACGGGATGTCTACACCTAGAATCGCGTCACGTATAGCAATGCTGGTGTGGGTGAATGCGCCGGGGTTGATGATGATAAATGCGACGTTTTCGTTACGAGCGTGATGGATGCGCTCTATCAGCTCGTGTTCTGCATTACTTTGAAAGCTATGTAATACCACGCCCGCTTGCTTGGCTTTTTTTTCCAGCCGTTTATTGATGTCGGTGATTGTTTCGGAACCGTAAATTTCAGGCTCACGCGTGCCCAATAAGTTCAGGTTGGGTCCGTTAAGCACAAGTATAGCGGCCATAATGATTAATCCGGTTGTCGACGCTGAAGCGGCAT